>JBAUTC010000135.1:0-11431 GCA_049582025.1 Thiomonas sp. | reverse complement strand
CGCCTGCCGCGAATGCAATGGCGCAGACATATGTCCAGACGGGCGCCTTTACCCTGGAGGCCAATGCCCAGGCAGAGCGGGCGCGGATGCAAGCCGCCGGCATTCAGGACGTGCTGATCGTTCCGGGATATATCCGGGGCCAGACGTTCTACCGGGTGCAGGTCGGTCCCTTGCCGGCCGAGACGCCTGACATGGCGTTGGTACAGAAGCTGCGTGGCCTGGGACTGACGCGATATTCAGTGGTGCAGCAATAACCCTTGCAGCTTGCCCGCAGGACGCTGGGCAAACAAAACGCACCCGTGGGTGCGTTTGAAACTGCAGGAATTCGCCTGGATGGAAATCAGGCGAGCCTGTGCGGATCCTTATTTTTTGCGCAGGCACTCGCTCATGAATTTCTTGCGATCAGCACCCTTTAGGCCCTTGGCCTTGGCGTCCTTGCTGCAGAACGACATTTTCTCCTGCTGCGGGGTCAGTTTCTTGCCTTCGACTGCGGCCTTCTTCTCGGCTTTGGCGGGTTCCTTTGCCAATGCCTTGGCGGCTTCTGCTGCAGCCGGTTTGGCCGACAGGCACTCTTTCATGAATGCCTTGCGCGCTGCGCCGGTTTTGCCGGCTGCTTCCTTGTTGCACTGCGCCATGCGGTTCTGCTGGGTGGTGGGTTGCGCCTGAGCCAGCATCGGCATGGCAAAGATACCGAGGGCGAAGCCGAGGGTTGCGATCAGTTTTTTCATCATTCCTCCAAGTCATGTCATCAACGAACTGCAGTGGACTGGCAAACATCATCGGTGAACGCGGAAGGTGCGCCAACCAACAAATGATTACACCATATGGTTGAGCAGGCGCGAGACTTGGTTGCAGCCCCATAAAATGCAGTCTTTGCGCGTTCTCAACAAATACATAATGATTGAATTCACCGCGCGGTTGACCGCCGCGCTGCAACAAGCCGCCACTGCCCTGCAGCCGGAGTTTGTCGGCTCCATCGAACTCAGCCGCCCCCGCAGCGAAGAACATGGCGAATTGGCGAGCAATCTCGCCATGCAGTTGGCCAAGCCCCTCAGGCGTTCACCGCGCGAACTCGCGCAGCAGATCGTCGAGCGGCTTCTGTTGCATGGAGATGTCGCGGCGGGTGTTGCCCGAACCGAAATCGCTGGCCCCGGGTTCATCAACTTTCACCTGCAGCCACAGATCTTGCAGCAGGTCATTGCCGAAGTCGAACAGGCTGCCACGGCGTTTGGGTATTCCAAGACAGGACAGGCGCAGCCGATGTTGGTGGAGTTTGTCTCGGCGAATCCGACCGGGCCGCTGCATGTGGGGCATGGACGGCAGGGCGCGCTTGGTGACGCCATAGCTGCGGTGCTGTCCACGCAGGGCTGGGCGGTGCAACGCGAGTTCTATTACAACGATGCCGGGGTGCAGATCCAGACCCTGGCGCTGTCGGTTCAGGCACGTGCGCGCGGGGCCAAGCCCGGTGACGCCTCCTGGCCCGAGTCGGCCTACAACGGCGACTACATCGCCGAGATCGCCCAGGATTTTCTGGCGGGAAAATCGGTGCCGGACGATCGGGGCGAGCAGATCGTGGCCAACGCAAATGCCGATGATCTGGAGAATGTGCGGCGCTTTGCCGTTGCCTATCTGCGCCGCGAGCAAGACCTGGATCTCAAGACTTTCGGCATCCGTTTCGACTGCTATTACCTCGAATCCAGCCTCTACACCGAGGGCAGGGTGGACGCCGCTGTGCAGCGCCTGCAGGCATCCGGCCATACGTATGAACAGGACGGCGCGCTGTGGTTGCGCACCACCGACTTTGGCGATGACAAGGACCGGGTGATGCGCAAGTCCGACGGCTCCTACACCTATTTCGTGCCGGACGTGGCCTACCACCTTGCCAAATGGGAGCGCGGTTTTCATCGTGCGGTGAATATCCAGGGCTCGGACCACCACGGCACCATTGCGCGTGTACGCGCCGGCCTTCAGGCTGTCGATCTGGGCATCCCTGCGGGGTACCCGGACTATGTGCTGCACAAAATGGTGACAGTGATGCGGGGCGGGCAGGAAGTCAAAATTTCCAAGCGCGCCGGCAGTTATGTCACGGTGCGCGACCTGATCGAATGGTCGGGCGGCGTGCGCGACGATATGACCGCAGACGAACGCGCCGTCGCGTTGCAGCGCGGGCGTGACGCGGTGCGTTTTTTCCTGGTGTCGCGCAAGGCCGATACCGAATTCATCTTCGATGTCGATCTGGCACTGGCGCAGAACGACGAAAACCCGGTGTACTACGTCCAATACGCCCACGCACGCGTGAATTCCGTGTTCGAGCAATGGACCGTACGCGCGCCGCAGGATGCGGCGCAGCCTGCTTTGCTCGCTCAGGCGGATTTGCGTCTGCTCACTGCACCACGTGAGCGTGCGCTGCAGCTGACGCTGGCCCGCTACCCGCAAGTGCTTGCAGCAGCTGCGCAGGAACTCGCGCCGCACCATGTCGCGTTCTATCTGCGCGATCTGGCAGCGGATTTCCACGCCTTCTACAACGCCGAGCGCGTGTTGGTCGACGTATTGCCGCTGCGCCATGCACGCCTGCGGCTGCTGCGGGCGGTGCGGCAGGTGATGCACAATGCACTGGCTGTTCTGGGTGTGAGCGCGCCGCTGCGCATGTGAGGGCACGGCATCGCATCCGGCGCACGCATTTCATTTTGACAACGCAATCCCCGCACTCCATGTTCACTCCTACTTCATTCCGCCGCCAGTTCGGGGGCACAGTGATCGGCCTGATTGTTGGCCTGGTCATCGGCTTGGCGATCGCCTTGGGTGTCGCGCTCTATATCACCAAGGCCCCGTTGCCGTTCATGAATCGTTTCCAGGAGCGTCCAGCCAGCGCAGCATCGGGCGCCTCAAACTGGAATCCGAATAAGGGATTGAGCGGAGCTGTCGTCTCGCCGCCAGCCGGTAGCGGCTCCATGCCGGTGACGGTGGCGAGCAAGCCGCTGACGCCCCAAGCGATTTTCAAGCTGGGGCAACCTGGTCCTGGCGCTTCACAGCCTGGAGCTGGCGCGGCAGCAGCGAAGCCGCCTGCCGGAACCACGCCTGCAACAGTGCCTGCCGTCCCAGCCGCTGTGGGCTACGTGCTGCAGGTCGGCGCGTATAGCACCCGTGATGACGCTGAACGCCAGCGCGCGAAGGTGGCGTTGACCGGGCAGGAGGCGCATGTCGATGAGCGTATTGTCAACGGACGCACCCTGTATCGCGTTCGAGTGGGACCGTTCCCCTCACCGCAGCAAGCCGAGAAGACGCAGAAACTTTTGAGCGACAACGGGATTCAAACCGCGCTGGTGCGCACTGGCAAATAAAGCAACTCTCTGACTTCCATTCCAAAAGGACGACTCATGTTTCAACGCTGGCTCTCTGTGGTGTTCATGGTGTTTTCAATGGGCTTCCTGGCCGTGGGCGCGCAAGCGCAAACTTCGGCGAAGGCCGGTTCCCCGTTCCATGAAGGCTTTGCCTACAACCGGCTGCCGGTGCCTCAGCCGGTGAGCCCCTCGGGCAAGATCGTGGTGTATGAATTCTTCTGGTACGACTGTCCGCACTGTGCGGATTTCGATCCCATGCTCGAAAGCTGGGCGAAGACGCTGCCCGCTGACGTGGTGCTGGAGCGCGTGCCGGTGGCGTTCGCACCCCAATTCATTCCGCAGCAGCATCTGTATTACGCGCTGAAGGCGATGGGCAAGCTGACTCCCGCGCTGCAGGCCAAGATTTTCAATGCCATCCATGCGCAGCACATTGTTCTGGGCACGGAAGATCAGATGGCCAACTGGCTGGCCCAGCAAGGGATTCCGAAAAAGGCCTTCCTCGATGCCTACAACTCGTTTGGCGTGAGTGCGCAGGTGAAACAGGCGACCCAAATGGTGACCGACTACCAGATTCAAGGTGTGCCGACCATGGCGGTGCAGGGCACCTACACCACCTCGGCCGCCATGCCCGAGGCGAACAATTATCAGAAGGTGCTTGAAGTCGTGAACGACCTGATCAACAAAGTGCGGACTGCCAAGAAATAGGACTGCGGCAAACGACTCCTGAGAAAACTGCCCGCTGCGTGCGGGCAGTTTGTTTTGACAAAGGTGAATATGCCGAGCGCCTTGCGGCATCCTTGCCCTAGAATGAATCGACCAAAGCAAAACCCATGCCGATGAAACGACTGGCCCGATTCCTTCTGCTGTCCGCACTGTGCGCACGTTGCCTCGCGCTGCCCGTGTTTGCTATGCAGGCCGACCGGAATCAGCCGATTCACATTGAGGCGGACACCATGCGCTACGACGATGTGCATCAGACCAGCGTGTTTACCGGCAATGTGGTCGTCACCAAGGGCACGCTGGTCTTGCGTGCTGCCACGGTGGATGTGCGTCAGGCACCGGATGGCTACCAGTACGCCACGGCCATCGCCGCGCCGGGGCAGCTGGCGACCTTTCATCAGCAGCTTGAAGCAGCGCCCGGGCAACCCTTGCAGACCATGGACGGTGCCGCGCAGCGCATCGAATACGACGGCAAGGCCGACGTGGTGACGTTTCGCGGCAAGGCCATGCTCAGCCGCCTGCTGGACGGCAAACTGGTCGATCGCAGCCAGGGAAATGTGATTGCCTACAACCAGATCACCGATGTGTTTACCGTGGAAGGTGGGTCGAATGGCGCGACCCCGACCAACCCGAGCGGACGTGTCCGGGTGATGTTGACCCCACAGTCGGGCACGGCCTCCACGCCCGCCGCGCCGAAGGCGCCTCCGGCCCTGAAAGTCGCACCAAGCCTGGGAGGGCAGCCTTGAGCGCCCAGCCCAGTCCCTCGCGCCAGACACTGATTCCAGGCGGGTTTGCACCGGTGGCGCCGATGTCCGCCAGACAGCCACGGGACGCCGTGCCGGCAGCCGGGCCGGAACTTGATGTGCAGCACCTGCGAAAACGCTATGGCGGGCGGCAGGTGGTGCGCGATGTGAGTTTCAGCGTGCGCTGCGGCGAAGTCGTCGGGCTGCTCGGCCCCAATGGCGCGGGGAAAACAACTTCCTTCTACATGATCGTCGGCCTCGTGCGGCCGGACGCGGGGCGTATTCACATTGACGGGCAGGACGTGAGCGACCTGCCCATGCACCGCCGCGCGCGCATGGGGCTGTCTTATCTGCCACAGGAGGCCTCGATTTTTCGCCGCATGACTGTGGCCGAGAACGTGCGTGCCGTACTTGAACTGCAACGCGATGCGCAGGGGCGCAAGCTCTCCAAGGCCGAGATTCGCGAGCGTGAAGATCATCTCTTGCGCGAGTTGCACGTGGAGCATCTGCGCGACAGTCCGGCACCGGCGCTCTCCGGCGGCGAACGCCGGCGGGTGGAAATCGCCCGTGCGCTGGCGACTCAGCCGCGCTTCATCCTTCTCGACGAACCCTTCGCCGGGATCGACCCGATCGCGGTGATCGAGATCCAGCGCATCGTCCATTTCCTGAAAGAACAGGGGATCGGCGTGCTGATCACCGACCACAATGTTCGAGAAACCCTGGGTATCTGCGACCGCGCCTGCATCATCAGCGAAGGCCACGTGCTGGCGCAGGGCGATCCGCAGTCCATCATTGACAATCCCGCGGTGCGCAAGGTCTACCTCGGCGAAAATTTCCGGATGTAAGCCGCGATGAAGCCCTCGCTCAATCTGCGTCTTTCCCAGCATCTGGCGCTCACTCCCCAGCTGCAGCAGTCCATCCGTCTGCTGCAGCTCTCCACGATCGAGCTCTCGCAGGAAATCGAGGGCTTGCTTGAGTCCAATCCCTTCCTGGAGACGGATGAAGCCGAAGAAGGCGCTGCGGCTGCGCCGACCGCAGAGCAACCGGCGCCCCTTCAGCCCGATTTGCCGGCTCAGACGACCACGGACGCGCATGAGCAATCCGCCGAGCCCTCCGCCGAACTGCAACTGGAAACACAGGATTGGACGGCGAGCAGTGGCGAGACCGATCACGGCGCCGATACCGACGCTGATGCCGACTCCTGGGTCAGTTCGGGGCAGTCGGTCGGCAGTGGTGGCGGCGACGGCGACGATGAATTCAGCGCCCTCGATATGGCTTCGGAGCATGTCGATCTGCGTGATTACCTGCGCACCCAACTTGCCGGGCGGGCCCTTAGTCCCACCGACCGCGCTGCGGCAGAGGCCATCATCGACTCGCTCGATGACGACGGCTACCTGCTCGAGACCACGCTGGAGCTGGCGCAGGCGCTCGCGCCAGCCGCCGAGCCCGAGCAGATTGAAGAACTCGCCGATGCGCTGACTACCGCGATGCGGCTGATCCAGAGCTTCGACCCGGCTGGAATTGCCGCGCACGATCTGGCCGAGTGCCTGTGCCTGCAGTTGCGTCGCCAGCCGCAGTGCCCGGAACGCGACCTGGCCTTGCAGATTTGCCGCGGCAACCATCTGGACCTTCTGGCGCGGCGCGACTGGCGCAAACTCGAACGTCTGCTGAACGAGGACGAAGCTGCGCTGCGTCTGGCGCAGCAGCGCATCGCGCAGCTCGATCCGCATCCAGGCGGTGCGTACCGCAACGATGCCGCGCAGGCGGTAACGCCCGACGTGATCGCCCGAAAAAGCGCGCAGGGCTGGGCGGCGCACCTCAATCCCGAGGTCATGCCCAAGCTGAGGGTCAATCAGATCTATGCCGACGCACTGCGCCGCGCCCGCGACAGCGGAACCGCCATGCAGGGGCAGTTGCAGGAGGCGCGCTGGTTCGTGAAAAACGTGCAGCAGCGTTTCGAGACCATTCAGCGTGTGGCACAGACCATTGTCGAGCGCCAGCAGCGGTTTTTCGACTTCGGCCCCGTGGCCATGCGTCCCATGGTGCTGCGCGAGATTGCCGACGAGCTTGGCCTGCACGAGTCCACCATCTCGCGCGTGACCACGCAGAAATTCATGCTTACGCCCTTCGGTACGGTGGAGCTGAAATATTTTTTTGGTTCCGGCCTGAGCACCGAGGCGGGGGGCAATACGTCGTCCACCGCGGTGCGCGAACTCATCCGCCGCCTGGTGGCCGAGGAGGACTGCGCCAAGCCATTGTCCGACAGCGAACTCGCCGAGCGCCTTACCCAGCAAGGCGTGCAGGTCGCCCGTCGCACCGTGGCGAAATACCGCGAAGCGCTGCGGATTGCCCCGGCGAATCTGCGCAAGAGTTCCTGAGCCGCGGTTCAGCACCCGGCGCGCTGCGACCTGCTGCAGGTTGTGTGATCTTGCTCCCAAGCCCGGGTGTCAGGCACCCTTTGAGGTTTGACGCGCCGCCTGCAGAACGTGTGTCAGACCGAGACGGACTTGTTCGAAGGCCCGGTGCGCACCCGCCTCGCGTAATCTGGCCGCCTCGAGAGACTGAGCTGCTGCAGATTCCCCAATCCAGCGGGCCAGACGCAGGGTATCGAGCGCCTCGCCCAGATCGGTCTGCAGGGTGCTGGTGAGTTTGAGCCAGATCTTGCCTTCCGCGCCGAGCATATTGCCCACCCAGGGAGACAGCCATTCCAGGGCGTAGCGCAAGCGTTTGGCCTTGAGCCGCAGGCTGTGCAGGGCAGTCCAGGGTGCGTCGAGTGGCGTTGCGGCCTGACTCTCCCAGATGGCCAGCAGCTCGGCCCAGCGTTGCGGGTGCACTTGCAGATCGTTGCGGTGAAAGCGCAGCAGGCGACGCGCCAGTTGGCCGGTGGACTGATCGTCGGCGGTGACCTGGCCGCTGCCCCAGCACACCGCCCAGCGCACATGCGCCAGCAGTACGCGGCCAAAGCGGGGGCTGGACAGATAGGCACGCAGCGTCGCCAGATTTGCAGTGCGCTTTTGCTGCAGGATATGGCTGAGCGACGCATCGGCATCACATGTCTCGCGCAGTGATCGGGCGTGTTCGAGACAGACGTCGACGTCACGCACCACTCCGAGCAGCTGGCTTGCCCACCGCCACTCGTCGCGCAGCCAGCGGCAGGCGGCATGCTGCGACGCCGGGCCCGTGGTCTGCAGCAGGTGCAGCAGCACGCGCAGGCGGCGCAACTGCAGGCGCATCTGATGCACGGTGTTGGGCTGCGGATCGGTTTGCAGCATCTCCGCACCCACGGCGATGACTGCAGCGCACTGCTGCAGCGCGGCGGCCATCGCCTGCCCGCCGCTTGCATGCGGCGCGAGTTCGCGTGCCAGCGCGGGAAGTTGCAGTGTGGTGAGCCCCGCGGCACGCGCGGCAAGCTGCACTTTGCTGATGGGCGAGAGCAGCAGCGGCAGGTCCTGTGCGAGCGTCCAGGCGAGGTCGAAGGCGTGGGCCCAGCGGCCGTCGACCAGCTCGATTTCGAGTTCGCTGATGGGCAGAGTGGGCGCATCGGGCGTGATGCCGCCCAGCGCCGCCCCACTGTCGAGACAGACTTCGAGCTGCGTGCCGCCCCAGATCACATGCCAGACGGTGCGCTGCACCCGGGTGCCCAACACGGCGCGCAGTGCAGAGACCAGCGTGCGGGTATCGCCCAGTGTGGAAAGGTGGGTGTGGTTCAGCCGCTCCAGCGCGGTGGCATCCGGCGCGTCGGCGTCGATGTCGAATTCCCATTCGCCGCGGGCGAGTTGCAGGCCGTCAGTCGGGCTGCTCTTGAGGGTGAGGATGCGCCGTCCGTCACCGAGGTGTCGCACGCGCAGCGCCAGGCCCGCCTTGCGCAGGCTTTGCTCCGGAGTGTCGAAATACCAGCTCTGCAGGGTTTGCACCTGTGGCGCCTGCGCCATGGTCAGCAGGACCGGATGGGCACGCACGGCGTCGTGCAAGGTGGGGTCGAGTCGGAATTTGATTTCGCGTTCCTGGCTCATGGCAGAGGACGGTGAGAGGGAATGACCGCCTGATTTGAACCTGCCGCAGCCCGCGACACAAGGACTTCCGTGAATGCGGTGGGCAGATTTCTTCGTGACAGTCACGCGCTCGTCATATTAGGTCGATGCAATGCGGGCATGGCTACCGACACCCTGTTCCGATTGATGCGCAACAGTCCGGCATTTGCGGAAGACCTCGCGGTGACGGACTCCGTATGCGCCGCCGTGCAAACCGATGGCCCGCCGGGCAGCGGCGATGCCGATCCGGAGGTGAAGTGGCGCACCCTGTGGCTGTCCGACATCCACCTCGGCACGCGCGACTGCAAGGCGGCGCAGCTGCTCGAATTCATGCGTCACTGCAGCGCCGACACCATTTATCTGGTGGGCGACATCATCGACGGCTGGCAGCTCAAGAAAAAGGGCATCTACTGGCCGCAGGCGCACAACGACGTGGTGCAAAAGCTGCTGCGCAAGGCGCGCAAGGGAACGCGCGTCGTGTTTGTGCCGGGCAATCACGACGAATTCGCGCGGCCCTATGACGGACTGCACTTCGGCGGCATCGAGGTCATCAACCAGGTGCGGCATGTCACCGCCGATGGCCGCAGCCTGCTGGTTGTGCATGGCGACCTGTTTGACAGCGTGGTGCTGTACGCCAAGTGGCTGGCGCACCTGGGTGACGCAGCCTACATGTTCACCCTCAAGCTCAACCGCTGGTTCAACCATGTGCGGCTCAAGCTCGGGCTACCCTACTGGTCGCTGTCGCAGTATCTCAAACACAAGGTCAAGGCGGCGGTGAACACCATCTCAAGCTTCGAGACCCTGCTCAGCGACGAAGCGCGCCGCCAGCAATGCGACGGCGTGGTCTGCGGCCACATCCACCGCGCCGAACTGCGCAGCGAAGAAGGGCAGATCTACGCGAACTGCGGAGACTGGGTGGAGAGCCTCACCGCGCTGGTCGAAGACTTCGACGGACGTCTCAAGCTGCTGCACTGGAACGCCGGGCTGCATGTCCTGGCGGAACTTGCACCGCAGGCCGCAGTCCAGCCAGCCAGCGCACAGGGGGCCGCCGCATGATCGCCTCCGCCGTTGCTCCACATGTGGTCGCCGCGGCGGAAAAGCCCTGGCCTGCCACCGCCGGCGCGCCGCCGCTGCGCATTCTCATCGTCACCGATGCCTGGGAGCCGCAGGTCAATGGCGTGGTGCGCACCCTCAAGACCACCATCGGCCAGTTGCGCGACATGGGGCAGGAAGTCGACGTGGTGGAGCCCAGCGGCTTTCGCACCATACCGTGCCCGACCTATCCGGAAATCCGCCTGAGCCTGCGGCCACGGGCACAGATCATGCAGCGCGTGACCGCCTTCATGCCCGACGTGGTGCATGTGGCCACCGAAGGCCCGCTGGGCCAGGCCGCGAGCCGCATCGCCAAGCGGCTGGACATTCCGCTGACCACGGCATATCACACACGCTTTCCAGAGTATGTGCAGGCGCGGTTTCGCGTGCCGCTGGGCTGGACCTATGCCTATCTGCGCCGTTTCCACAACGCCGGGCGCGCCGTGTTGGTGCCCACGCAGGTGGTGCAGCGCGATTTGCAGGCGCACGGTTTTCGCAATGTGCGGCTCTGGTCGCGCGGAGTCGATCAGCACATGTTCTATCCGCGCGAAGGCGAGCGGCTCGACGGCAAGCCGCCCATCTTTCTGTATGTGGGCCGGGTTGCAGTGGAAAAGAACATCGACGCCTTTCTGCAACTCGACCTTCCCGGTACAAAATGGGTGGTGGGCGAAGGGCCGGAGCTCGAGCGCATACGTAGGCAATATCCGCAAGTGCGCTTTCTCGGCGTCCTCACCCAGGACGATTTGGCCAAGGTCTATTCCGGCGCCGATGTGTTCGTCTTTCCGAGCAAGACCGACACCTTCGGACTGGTGCTGATCGAGGCGCTGGCCTGCGGTTGCCCGGTGGCCGCCTATCCGGTGACAGGGCCGCTGGACGTGATTGGGGACAGCCCGGCGGGGGCGCTCGACCACGATCTCAGGGCGGCGTGCCTGCGCGCGCTGCAGATTCCGCGCCAGGTGGCTCTGGCGCATGCGCGCAAGTTCACCTGGGAAGCCGCCACGCGGCAGCTTCTCGATCATTTGCGCAAGGCGGTGCGCGAAGGCGCTGCGGCCAACGCGGAGCACTGAAAACATGGCCCAGAAGCGCGAGGGCCTGCGCGGTGCGGCGCAGGATGCGGCGTCTCCCAACCCCTACAAGACCCGCACCGGGCTGTCCCGCATTGTTCACGCGGGCATCAATTCCGCGAGCGGCATGCGCGCGGCCTGGCACACCGAGTCGGCCTTCCGGCAGGAAGTCGGGCTGGCTGTCGTTCTGCTGCCCCTGGCGTTCTGGCTGGGACGTAGCTGGACCGAGCGGGCAGTGCTGGCGGGCACCGTGCTGCTGGTGCTCATCGTCGAGCTACTCAACACCGCTATCGAATACACGGTCGATCGAGTTTCGCTGGAGCAGCATGCGCTGAGCAAAACCGCCAAGGATCTGGGCAGCGCAGCCGTGCTGCTGACCTTGCTGCTGTGCGTGCTGATCTGGGGCGCAGTGTTGCTGTCGCGCTGGGTTTGACCGCCTG
>JBAUTC010000134.1:0-3913 GCA_049582025.1 Thiomonas sp. | reverse complement strand
AGCCATGTCCACGATGTGCAGATCACGCAGGAAGCACCGAACTATCACGTCGACTGACGTTCCTCCAACACGCCGGCTTCGCGCCGGCGCTTGTTTTTATGCACGACAAAATTCTCATCCTCGATTTCGGTTCACAGGTCACGCAGCTCATTGCGCGTCGCGTTCGTGAGGCGCATGTGTATTGCGAAATTCACCCCAATGACGTAAGCGACGACTTCATTCGGCAGTTCGCCCCCAAGGGCATCATTCTGTCGGGCAGTCATGCGAGCACCTACGAAGACCAGGATCTGCGCGCGCCGCAGGCGGTGTGGGATGTGGGTGTGCCGGTCCTGGGCATCTGCTACGGCATGTTTGCCATGACTGCGCAGCTTGGTGGCGAAGTCGAGGCCAGCCAGCACCGTGAGTTCGGTTATGCCGAGGTGCGCGCGCGTGGGCACACCCGGCTGTTCGACGGGATCGAAGATTTCAGAACGCCAGAAGGTCACGGCATGCTGAAGGTCTGGATGAGCCATGGCGACAAGGTTACGGCCATGCCGCCGGGCTTCAAACTCATGGCCAGCACGCCGAGCTGTCCCATTGCCGGCATGGCCGATGAGGCGCGCGGCTATTACGCCGTGCAGTTTCATCCAGAAGTCACGCATACCGTCAAGGGGCGCGAGATGCTGGAGCGTTTTGTGCTGCAGATCTGTGCGGCCAAGCCCGACTGGATCATGCACGACCACATCGGCGAAGCAGTCGGGCGCATCCGCGCGCAGGTCGGTTCCGAGGAAGTCATACTTGGTTTGTCGGGCGGGGTGGATTCCAGCGTGGCAGCGGCGCTCATTCACCGCGCCATCGGTGACCAGCTCACCTGCGTGTTCGTCGATCATGGTCTGTTGCGCTTGAACGAAGGGCAGGCGGTAATGGACATGTTCGCCCGGCGCCTGCATGCCAAAGTGGTCCATGTCGATGCCAGCGCGCGTTTCATGGGCGCGCTTTCCGGGGTCAGCGATCCCGAGGCCAAGCGCAAGATCATCGGCCGTGAGTTCGTCGAAGTCTTCCAGAGCGAGGCCGCGAAGCTGAAAAATGCCAAATGGCTGGCTCAGGGCACCATCTATCCCGACGTCATCGAGTCCGGGGGCGCCAAGACCAAGAAGGCCACCACCATCAAGAGCCACCACAATGTCGGGGGACTGCCAGAGACGCTGGGGCTCAAGCTTCTGGAACCCTTGCGCGACCTGTTCAAGGACGAGGTGCGTGAACTGGGTGTGGCACTGGGCCTGCCGCACGAGATGGTTTACCGTCATCCCTTCCCGGGCCCTGGCCTCGGCGTGCGTATTCTGGGAGAAGTAAAGGCGGAATTTGCCGATCTGCTGCGCCGGGCCGACGCGATTTTCATCGAGGAATTGCGGAACTGGCGCGATGAGGTGAGCGGTAAGAACTGGTACGACCTTACCAGCCAGGCGTTCACCGTGTTCCTTCCGGTCAAGAGTGTGGGCGTGATGGGAGATGGCCGGACTTACGACTATGTGGTGGCGTTGCGCGCGGTGCAGACCAGCGACTTCATGACTGCAGACTGGGCCGAGCTACCCTATGGTCTGCTGAAAAAAGTCAGTGGCCGCATCATCAACGAAGTGCGCGGCATCAACCGGGTGACCTACGATGTGTCGAGCAAGCCGCCGGCCACCATTGAGTGGGAGTGAGCAAAATGCGCATACTGTTCGGACTCATTGGCCTGTTGTTGAGCCTGCTGATCATTGTCTGGCTGGTGCGCACGCAGTTGACTGCGGAAGTCGGCGTGTCATCGCAGTCCACGGCTGCGGGTGAGCAGGGCGATGAAGGCCAGCCTGCATCGGCTGCCCTCAAGCAGTTCAAACAGTCGCTGAACAAGGCGCTCAAGGCGCGACCGGCCAGCGTGCCGGAATAAAGCATGGCGAATGAAGCCCCGCAGGACCTGGAGGCCGACCGCGCCTTCATGCGCTTGGCGCTCGATCAGGCGCAGAATGCCTGGCTGCTGGGCGAAGTCCCGGTCGGCGCAGTGATTGTGCGCGGCGGGCAAGTGATTGCCACGGGGTACAACCGGCCAATCGGCGACCACGATCCCACAGCACATGCGGAGATCGTCGCCCTTCGTCAGGCAGCCCATCTGCTGGGCAATTACCGCCTGCCTGACTGCACCCTGTACGTCACGCTGGAACCTTGCGCGATGTGCGCGATGGCGATGCTGCACGCACGCTTTGCGCGCGTGGTGTTTGGCGCGCGTGACCCCAAGACGGGTGCCGCCGGCAGTGTGGTGGATCTGTTCGCAGATTCGCGGCTGAACCACCATTGCGAGATTGTCGCAGAGGTTGAACAGGCTGCTTGCAGCGCCTTGCTGCAGGAGTTTTTCCGTGAACGCCGTCGCGCTCAAAAGGTATTACAGGCACCAGCTCACGATGCATGCTTGTCTGGACTCGAAGTCACCGAACTCGATATCGAGCCGCCCCTGTCCTGAATGGCGGCTAATTCTCTGTCTTATTTTTCTGATCCTCACATGCCGTCGTCCGATCCCTCTCCAGAACAGAACGTGAAGCGCGGCGTCCTGCGTCTTGTTTCGCCTGCGGGCGCGGTGCAGGATGCCGAACGCCTGGACGTGGCAAAGACCCACCTGCAGGCACTCGGGTTTCGTGTGCAGGCCGGAGCTCAGGTGCTGGCGCGGGTGCAGCGCTTTGCGGGAACGGATTCCCAGCGACTGCGCGCCGTCCACGAGGCGGCACGCAGCAAGGCCGATGTCGTGATGATGACGCGCGGCGGGTACGGCTTGAGCCGACTGCTGCCGTCGATCGACTACGCCTTGCTGGCAGACGCCATTCAGACCCGGAAGCAGATGTGGGTGGGGCATAGCGACTTCACCGCATTGCAACTGGCGCTTCTGGCCAAGACGGGGGCGGTCACTTTCAGCGGGCCGATGGCGTCTTACGACTTTGGTGAGACGAATCCGGACGAGATCACGGTCGACAGTTTCCTTGACGCTGCAGACGGCACACTTGAAGCGGTGGGCTTCGCCTGCGATGACGCACCGCGCGGGCTGGACGCCAAAGGCGTGCTGTGGGGCGGCAATCTGGCCATTGTCACCAGTCTGGTCGGAACGCCTTACCTACCGCGCGTGGGGGGCGTGCTGTTTCTCGAAGACGTGAACGAGCATCCCTATTGCATCGAGCGTATGTTCAGCCAATTGCTCCACGCCGGGGTGTTGCAGCGACAGAAGGCGGTTTTGCTCGGCCAGTTCACCGCGTACAAATTGAGTGCGCACGACGCTGGTTACGACCTGCGTGCCGCCATGGATTGGCTGCGTATGCAACTCAAACCGCACGGCGTGCCTGTACTCACCGGCCTGCCTTTCGGCCATGTGCGGACCAAGCTGACCTTGCCGCATGGGGTGCGCAGTCATGTGCTGCGCGATGGAAAAGAGGTGTTTTTGTTTTTCCCGCACGCAGGGCACTGACGCAGCGCTTGCGGGAGGGGACTACTGTTTGCGGCGCTGTTCGTATTCGCGGCGCAGGCGTTCTTGCTCGCTGGGAGGCAGACGTTTGAAGCGCTGCTGCTCCTGCAGAATGCGCTCACGCTGCTGCTGCGGCATCTGTTCCCACTGCTGATACGAACCCCGGCCATCGCGCTGCGCAGCCGTGGCCGCAGGTGCGAGCGTCAGCGCGCCCAATACCGACACCATGGCTGCGGCCATAGCGGTGCGCACAAAAGTATGCCGAACGCGGCATTGATCAGGCTGGATTGCCATTTTGCAGCCCTTGTTGCAGCATCTGCGGGTGGTTGGAGAGCCACCGGTAGAACTCGATGTTCTGTACCGCATCAGCCACCTGCGGGCTGAGGCTGCCGGGATAGTTGCCGTCGCTGGTCGCGAGGTGCGGCACGCTGATGAACACGGCCAATGCCAGAG
>JBAUTC010000133.1:0-3150 GCA_049582025.1 Thiomonas sp. | reverse complement strand
AGAAACACCGCGTGGAGGTGGATTTGGATTGCGGCCACAGTATCAAGTATGGTCACCAGCACACTGAACAGAATCAGGCCGATCAGAATCAGGTCGAATAATTTTTCGTCTTTCTGGTCGTGGTAATAAATGATGCGAAACCATTTTCCGCGCCAGCCGGCGAGGCTGCGCGGTTCAAAATGTGTACTTGCGGTGCGATTGGTGGTCATGCTTTGAATACGGCGGAAGTGTCATGGATCATGGCACTTCAGTCCAGGAAAAGCCAGTGGGCGGACTTTCGGGCATGCGACCCGCGCAGAAAAAAGCCGCCTGATCAGGCGGCTTTTGTAAAACGAAACGCATCAGGCCACGGCGCGCAGGGGCTCTGTCAGACTGGCAATATGGGTCTTGGCGGCATCTTCCGGTGTGCGCTGCAACAGGCGGTTCGCTCCGGAAATGATGGCCTGGATCGAGGCGGTCACGATGTTTGCATCCATGCCAACGCCGTAGGTGCTGGAGGCCAGCCCTTCGAGCGCCATCTCCACGATGGCCGATGCTCGCGCATCCGCCCCGAGACCAAGGGCGCGCTCTTCATAACTATGAATGGTCACAGGCAGGCGCAGCGCGTGGATGGCCGCGTCGATCGGACCGTTCCCTTCTCCGGACAGGCTGACGCGGTCCCCGTTCACGCTCATTTCAAGGCGGACGCCCTGGCGACTGCCGTGGTCGGCCAGATGGTACGAGTGCAGGTGAAGCGGCTGCATCGTCTGCACATACTCCTCGTCGAACATCTGCCAGAGTTGCTGAGCCGTGACTTCCGCGCCCGTTGTGTCTGTGTGTTTTTGCACCACGCCACTGAATTCGACCTGCAGGCGGCGGGGCATGACCAAGCCATAACTTGCTTCAAGCAGATAGGCGATGCCACCCTTGCCGGACTGGCTGTTGACGCGGATGACCGAGTCGTAGGCGCGCCCCAGGTCGGCCGGATCAACCGGCAGGTAGGGGACTTCCCAGAGTGCGTCGCGTCGCTGAACGGCCAGTCCCTTCTTGATCGCATCCTGGTGCGACCCGGAAAAGGCGGTGAACACCAGATCGCCCGCGTAGGGATGGCGCGGATGCACCGGAAGCTGGGTGCATTCCTCCACTGCGCGGGCAACTGCGTTGATGTTCGAGAAATCCAGCCCAGGATGCACACCCTGCGAATAGAGGTTGAGCGCCAGGGTCACGAGGTCGACGTTGCCAGTCCGCTCGCCATTGCCAAACAGGCAACCCTCCACACGGTCTGCCCCGGCCATCACGCCAAGCTCGGCGGCGGCCACCGCGCAGCCGCGGTCATTGTGCGGATGCAGGGACAGGATGATGCTGTCGCGTTTGTTGAGGTGGCGGTGCATCCACTCGATCTGGTCGGCGTAGATGTTGGGCGTGCTCATTTCGACCGTGGCCGGCAGGTTGAAGATGATCTTGTTGTCGGGCGTGGGCTGCCAGACTTCGGTCACTGCGTTGCACACTGACACGGCGAAGGGCAACTCGGTGCCACTGAAGACCTCCGGGCTGTACTGGAAGGTCCACTTGGTTTCAGGCCGCTCGGCAGCGATCTGCTTGATGAGTGCTGCCGCGTTGACGGCGATCTGCGTACAGCCCGCCTCGTCGACGTTGAACACGATGCGGCGGAAGTTCGGCGCCGTGGCGTTGTATACGTGCACGATGGCCTGTTTGGCACCGCGCAGTGCGTCGAAGGTGCGGCGGATCAGGTCTTCACGCGCCTGGGTCAGTACTTCAATGGTCACGTCGTCGGGGATGTGGCCGCCCTCGATGAGTTCGCGCACGAAGTCGAAGTCGGTCTGAGACGCGGAGGGGAACGCCACTTCGATCTGCTTAACCCCCACTGCGCAGAGCATCTTGAACATGCGCATCTTGCGCGGCGCGTCCATCGGCTCGAACAGCGCCTGATTGCCGTCGCGCAGGTCGGTGCTCATCCAGATCGGCGGGTGGGCGATGACCTTGTCGGGCCAGGTGCGGTCTTTCAACCCGATCGGCGGGAAGGCTTGGTACTTGGTTTGCGGTTGCTTCAACATGGATCCATCTCCAGAAAACGAATGCGGTTGCTCAAGGCAAGAATGGGGCGACGACAAGGAAGCCGGGCTGTCGCAGGCGCAGGGCCCGGCAACCGGTGGGTAGTCGTTTTGTGAGCGGGTATGAGGACATGGTGTTCTAACGCATGTAAAAAAGCGCCCTGAGGCTAGGCCGCGGGCGCTTGGATTGGGGTTGCAATGGGATTCAGGCGCGCGCGACTTGCAGGGCTAGATCGCCCAGTAGCAGTTGGGGACGTAGATCACCGCGAACTGCACCGGTCAAACGAGTGCGAAATGCGGATGCGTTCAGAGTGGCGCGGAAACCGGTTGACATGACGCGAACCTTAGCAAACGGGCGTGTTTTCGTCAAATGCGGCCCGCCGAAGCCTTACTCGAAGCTGGTCATGGTGCCAGGTGCCGCTGGAGTTGGGACTTCATTCCACGCGCGAGCGATCCAGTACGGCAGATCTGCAGCGCACAGCCCGGCATCCCCATGGTGGGCGAAAAAGAGATCCGCTGCGCGGCCATGCAGCCACACGGCGGCGGGCACACATGCCGCGTTTGACGTTGCGCTGATCAATGCGGCAATCGCGCCGGCAAGCACGTCGCCGCTGCCCGCAGTGGCCAGCAGGCCATTTCCAGTGGCGTTGATCCAGAGATTGAGCTGCGGGGAGGAGATGACGGTGCCCCGTCCCTTGAGCACCACCCAGGCGGCGTAACGTCGGGCGAGGTCGCGCGCGGCTTGCAGGCGATCGGCCTGCACTGCGTCCACAGTGCAGGCCAGCAGACGGGCGGCCTCCAGCGGATGCGGCGTCAGAATGCTGGGAGCCGTGCGTTGTTGAAGCAGTGTGTGCAGTTCAGACTCGGCAGCGGCTAGTAGATTGAGTCCGTCTGCATCGAGAACTAGCGGGACGGATGCCGCGAGCGCGCGGTACAGGGCCGCGCGAGCCCTGGCATCGGTGCCGGCTCCGGGACCGAACAGCAGGCAGCCGCGCGCGCCCGGCGCATCCAGCAGGGAATTGGTCGATCGAAGCATCAACTCTGCGGCGAATGAATCGACCTTGGGCGCGTGCGGATCGAGCAGCCCGACGAGCACCCG
>JBAUTC010000132.1:0-3072 GCA_049582025.1 Thiomonas sp. | reverse complement strand
CGCGCGATACCAGCGAATATTTCATGCCTTCGGTGCCCATGGACATGCCGTCGGCAATCGTGGGCGTGCCGAACATCTGCGGATTGCCGCCAGCCGCGCGCACGCCGTCAATGGCGGCCTCGGCCAGTCGTTGCAGGCCGGAATTGCACGGGGTGATGGTGGAGTGCGCGTTGGCAATGCCAATCATCGGATTGCTGAAATCCGACTTCTTGTAGCCCATGGCATAGAACATGGAGCGGTTGGGCGCGCGCGAAGCGCCGACGGTGATGTTTTCGGAACGCAGTTTTTCGGTCATGGCTGGCAGTGGGTTCGAACGACAAGTTCGGCATTGTCGCGCGGCCATGGGATGACCGCTGTGCCCGAACCCGGGCGGATTGGTATCGAAAGGTAAATCCTGGATCGCGCGCGGGCCGACTGAAAAGAATGCGCGAGCTGACCTCGTACACTGCACGCCCATGCTAGTTCACCCCGACTTCAACCCCATTGCCCTGCAGCTTGGCCCGATCAAGGTGCATTGGTACGGCATCATGTACCTGCTGGGTTTCATCACGTTCTGGCTGCTGGCGCAGAAGCGCCTGAAAGACCAGCCCTATGCGCGCCAAGGCTGGACCTCGCGCGATATCGAGGACCTGCTGTTCGTCGGCGTGCTAGGGGTGATCCTTGGTGGGCGTACCGGCTACGTCCTGTTCTATCAGCCCGACTATTACTTTTCACATCTGAGCCAGATCCCTGCGGTGTGGGACGGCGGCATGTCCTTTCATGGCGGATTGCTTGGCGTCATGGCGGCCGCATACTGGTTTGCCCGCACGCGGCGTTATTCCTGGCTGCAGATCTTGGATTTTGCCGCTCCGCTGATTCCTCCCGGGCTGGCGTTCGGGCGCATGGGCAACTTCATCAACGGCGAATTGTGGGGGCGGGCCGCGCCAACGTGGTGGCCGGGCGCGATGATCTATCCCGGATCCGGCAGTATGGTGCCGCGCTTTCCCTCCGAGTTGTACGAGATGTTCCTCGAAGGCATTTTGCTGTTCGCGGTGCTGTGGTGGCTGTCGCGCAAGGAGCGTCCTCTCGGCTTCATCACCGGCTGCTTTTCACTGGGATATGGGCTGGCGCGATTCACGGCAGAGTTCTTTCGTCAGCCGGATGCTTTCCTCGGCTATTTGTGGTTTCACCTCACCATGGGGCAGTTGCTGTCGCTCCCGCTCATCCTGCTGGGCAGTTTCATGATCTGGTGGTCGCTACGGCGGAAAGAGCGCCTGCTGGCGCTTGGAAAGTCCTGGTCCTGAGCGGGTGACTTACCGCGGCGCGCCAATGTGTTCCGGTGCGCCGATATATAGCCCCAGGCTGCTGGCGCGCCGCGCCAGATGCAGCACAGCCTGATCGCGGCTCAACAGCATCGTGGCATGCTCTTTCAGCGCGAGATCGAGAAACATCTGGTCATCCGGGTCGGTGCACACCAGCTGCTGCTGGACTGGCGGTGTGGCGCAGAGCTGACCCAGCCGGGCAAAGCACGCTGCCACGTTTTGTGCGGAAACCGATGGATCATGGCGCTTGGCCAGCGCCGGATAGTGCACCACGCGCAGCGCTTCGTCCTGCATGGCTGCTGAATAGATCCAGCGCACTCTCCGATTCAGAATGGCATCGACCCAGTCATGCACCCGCGGGTCGTCGAACAGCACCCAATCGAGCACCACATGCGTGTCGAGCACACAGGCAGCGGGGTGAGGCAGCGGGGAGGTCATGCGGGGGAGGTGTCTGCCGGAACTCGACTGAGCGTTGATCCCTGAACCCTAGTGGGACAGGTGGGCAAGGTCACTGCGCTTTGGGGACGTCTGCGCGAGACGTCACGCGCACACACAGAATTTCCAAGCCCTTGGCACAAATTTATCGGTTCAGGAAATGCCGACCCAACCAAGCCCGGCAGACGCTTTGCATTGTAGGACCGCAGCGACCGGCTTGGGGGATGTTCAGAGCAATTTGCCCTCGGCGCCCAGGGCTTCATCGAGTTGGCGGGTGAGCTGGGTTAGGGCCTGGGCATCGTTGGGGTCGAGAGCACCTGCGGCTTGCTGGGGCTCCGGAGCCCGATTCCTGGTCTGCCGCGCCTCGATCAGGCTGTGCGCGAGGTTAAGTGCGGCCAGTACAGCAATGCGCTCCCGGGCGCGCACCTTTCCCATATCGCGGATAGCGCACATTTCGGTGTCCACCTCGTGCACGGCCGCCAGCAGCGCGGCTTGCTCGTCGGCGGGACAGGCCAGGGTGTAGATCTGGCCCATGATGTTCACATCCAGAGTGGTCGTGCTCATGCTTGGGAGTCGGGTTCGCCCGAAATGGAGGGGGTTTGATCCAGCCGCAGTAACAACTTGTCGATGCGCTGCGTGGCGTCGTGCAGGCGCTGCCGCAACTGGTCGCGCTCGGCTTCGATACCCTGCAGGCGATCGGCGAGCAGGGTGTTGGTGCGCTGCAGTTCGGCGTGACGCAGCAGCAGGCGTTCGACGCGCTCGTGCAACTGGGCAATCGCGGGGGAGGGCTGTCGTTCGTCCATGCGGCCATTCTAAAGTCGGGCATCCATGCGGTGGCAAACTGACAAAGTCAGGCCGCTAATATATCGGGCGTTGGTGCTCGCGCGGCGGTTCATGTCGCGCAGTTAAACGGGAAACAGGAAGAGCCATGCCCACGGCAGACGCTCCAGCCTGTGCTGCCCCCGCAACGGTCAGCGACCGAAGGCGCAAGCCTTCCGTTCGGACACGCAATCCACTGAATCTTCGGGTTTGGGAAGGATGTCCGGATCGCGTCGCCAGCCCGGATACCGGCCAACGACGAGAAGACGCGCAGCTTCGGGTGGACGGGCGCATGACGGCCAAGCCGGGTGTCATGCCCACTCCATGCAGCCGTTGCGATGCTTTCAGGTCATCTGATGATGCGCTCTTCAGCCGCGCCTGCCGTGCGGGGGAACATGGCAGCGCTCATCAACCTGGAAGATCCAGTCATGTCTCAGCAGTCCTCCGCAAACGGCGTCGCTCCGGCAGACGCACAGGCACGCGCTGCGTTGCCCCAAGCCCAAACCATTCAATCCAC
>JBAUTC010000131.1:0-8403 GCA_049582025.1 Thiomonas sp. | reverse complement strand
ACGCTGCTCGAACCCTGGGTGGCGTACTGGGCGATCAAGCCCACGCTGACCGCGGCGACGCAGCAGGATTTCGACGCCTTCGCCCGCGCCTATCCGCACACCTATGTGCTCGATCGCCTGCGCAACGACTGGTTGCTCGAACTCGGCGACCGACAGGACTGGGCTGATTTCAACCGCGTCTATCCGCAGTTCCTCATGCGCGACGATCCACAGGTGATGTGCTATGACCTGCAGAGCCAGTATGTCACCCAGCATGTTGACGTGGCTGCGCAGGTGTTCAAGCTGTGGATGGAGCAGCGCACCGGAGGCGCGGGCTGCAACAGCGCCGCCAGCGCCTTGCTGCAGGATGGAGCCATGCCGCGCGACATGCTGTGGCAGCGCATCCGCCGCTTCTATGAAAACGGCCGCGCCAAACAGGCCCGCGACCTGCTGGCTCCTTTCCTGCCTGCTGGCAGTTGGCGCTTGCTGCTCAAGACGGATGCCGATTCGGTGCGCTACCTGCTGGACGTGGTACGCAGCGGGCCGTCCAGGGCCATTGCCAACCCCGATCGGCGGCAATATCTGGTCCTGGCGCTGCTGAGCATGGCGCGGCAGGACCCCGACCAGGCAGCCCGCTTGCTCCAGGACGACTTTTCCGCGTTGCCCGCGCACGACCGTGCGCAACTCTGGGGTCGCATCGGCCTGTTTGCTGCAGTCAATCTGCAGCCCGATGCCGCGCGCTGGTTCGCGCAGATGGCAAAGGCCGATGCAGGTTATCTGCCATCGATCACGGTACTGGAATGGCAGGCGCGTGCGGCCTTGCGCCTGCAGGACTGGGCGATGGTGCGCAGTGCCACCCGCACCCTGATCGACCAGGGCGACGACGACCCTGCCTGGCCCTACTGGCACGCCCGCGCACTGGAAGAACTGGGGCATCCCATCGAAGCCCGCGCCCTGCTGGCGGGCGTGGCCAATCCCTGGGATTTCTACGGCCAGCTCGCCACGGACGCATTAGGCATGAAGATCAGCCTGCCAGCCTCGCTACCGCCCGCACCGCTGGCAGCCGTGGCGCGACAGGCGGCGCGTCCCGGGTTGCAACGCGCGCTCGGGCTGTTCAGCATCGACCTGCGCGATCAGGCCGTGCGAGAGTGGAATTTTTCCCTGCGCGGTCTGGACAATACCCAGATGCAGGCGGCTGCCGAACTGGCGTGCCGGCAGCAGATCTGGGATCGCTGCATCAACACCAGCGAGCGGGTCAAAGGCGGAGTTGATATCGCACAGCGCTATGCCATGCCATACCGCGAGGCCATCTCCAACGCGTCCAAGAACGAAGATGTCAACGAGGCCTTTCTTTACGGCCTGATCCGCCAGGAGTCGCGTTTCGTCGCCAATATCAAATCGTGGGTGGGAGCCTCCGGGCTGATGCAACTGATGCCGGCGACTGCCAAACTGGTGGCGCGCAAGATCGGCCTCACCGATTACAGCCACGACCAGATTGCCGACGTGGATGTGAACGTGCAACTCGGATCTGCTTACCTCGGCGGATTGCTGCAGCAGTTCGGCGGCTCCGAGGCATTGGCCGCTGCGGGCTACAACGCCGGCCCGGCTCGGTCGCGGCGCTGGCGCAATATGGGCCAGCCCGATCAACCGCTGCTGCCCGGCGCCATCTTCGCCGAGAACATCCCCATCCCCGAAACCCGCAACTACGTCAAGCGCGTGCTGGCCAACGCCACGGTATACGCCGCCCTGCTCAGCGGCAAACCGCAGTCGCTCAAGGATCGCCTGGCCGATGTCGGCTCGGCGGAGGCGATGCTGGCGAGCAACCCGCCGTGATGTTTCGGGGTTGAAGGCGCGCCGTGGTGGCGGCGCTTCTGGCACACTTGGCGTTGTCGTGACTCTCCCAGGAATTTCCATGCAACAGAACATCCTCGTCATCGGCGGCAGCGGTTTCATCGGCAGCCGCCTGGTCAACGCCCTCTCTCTGGGCAATCACTTTGTCACCGTACCGACCCGCCGTCGCCAGCGTGCGCGCCATCTGGTGCAGTTGCCCCTGGTCGACGTGATCGAGACCGATGTGCATGACGACGCCAAGCTCGCCAAACTGGTGGCGGGACGTGATGCGGTGGTCAATCTTGTGGGCGTGCTGCAAGGCAAGAGTGGCCGGCCCTATGGCCCTGACTTCGCCCGCGCCCATGTGGAACTGCCGCGCCGGATCGCTGCGGCCTGTGCGCAGCATGGCGTGCGCCGGCTGGTGCACATGAGTGCGCTGGGAGCGGATTCCAGCGGACCGTCGATGTATCTGCGTTCCAAAGGTGACGGCGAGGCCGCGCTCAAGGCGCAGGCAGGGCTGGACCTCACCCTGTTCCGGCCCTCCGTGGTGTTCGGCCCGGAAGACAGCTTCCTCAATACCTTCGCACGTCTGCAGCGGATGTTCCCGGCGGTTCCCCTGGCCGGGGCGAAAACCCGCTTCGCGCCGGTCTATGTGGGTGACGTGGTCACTGCCTTTGCCAGCAGTCTGGTGGGAGCGCAGGCGCGCGACACCATCGGCCAGACCTACGAGCTTTGCGGCCCGAACACCTACACGCTGGCCGAACTGGTGCGCCTGTCCGGCCAGTGGGCGCGGGTGGGTGGCGGCGGCGGCCGCAGCGTCATTCCATTGCCCGACGCGCTTGGGCGTCTGCAGGCGCGCCTGATGGAACTGGCGCCTGGAGTGCCGGTGATGAGCCGCGACAACCTCGACTCCATGAAGGTCGATAGCGTGTGCAGCGGTGCCATGCCCGGCTTTGTTCCCGCGCTTGGCGTAGCGCATCCCGAGTCGCTTGAGGCGATTGCTCCAAGCTATCTCGACCCGAAATTCCAGGAGTCGGAATACGGCCAGATGCGAGCGACCGCAGGCCGCTGATTTTCAACGTCGTACCACCATGCGTCGCCGGCATGGCGGCCATGCGGAAAAAGCGGTTTGAGAACCGGATGGGCGGGCGGGAGAATGGCAGCGTTCTTCTCTCCCGCGAAATCCCGTCATGTTCGTTCTTCACATCGGCAACAAGAACTACTCCTCCTGGTCCATGCGCCCCTGGGTGGCGATGACCGCTTTCGGCATCCCTTTCGACGAACGCCAGCACTGGCTGGACACACCTGCGTTTTCCGTGCAGGTGTCGCCGCTTTCGCCCGTGGTGCGCGTGCCCATTCTGGAAGACGGCACTTTGCGCATCTGGGATTCGCTGGCAATCGCCGAATATCTCGCCGAGCAATTTCCGCAGCATGCGCTGTGGCCGCGTGACACCGCTGCCCGCGCCTTGGCGCGCAGCCTGTGCGCCAGCATGCATGGTGGCTTCGGCGCCTTGCGTGAGCACCTGGTGATGAATATCGAGGCCGATATTCCGGGCCGCGGCTGGAACCTCGCCGTGCAGCGCGACATCGACCAGATCCTGCTGATGTCGCAAGGCGCGCTGCAGACCAGCGGCGGGCCGTTTCTGTTTGGTGAGTTCGGCCTGGCCGACGCCTTCTACGCCCCGGTCTGCATGCGTTTTCTCACCTATCGTCCCGAGCTGCCCGACTGGGCCTGGGTCTATGTGAACGCCGTTGCTGCCCACCCGGCCGTGGCCGCCTGGGTCACCCAGGCCCGCGCGGAGCGCGTCTACCTGCAGGCCGGCGAGCCCTACCGCACCGCGGCGCAGGCGGGGTACTGAGCATGTTGGCAGTCACGCCCCGACCGCCCTATGTGGCGGTGATCTTTTCGTCGCTGCGCACCGGCGGCGATGCCGGGTACGCCGACATGGCCGAGCGCATGGACAGACTGGCGGCGGAGCAACCCGGCTACCTGGGCATGGAGAGTGCGCGCGACGCGGAGGGCTTCGGCATCACCGTGTCGTACTGGACCGACGAGGCTGCGGTGGCCGGCTGGAAGCAGGAGGTTGACCATCTTGCGGCGCAGACCCTCGGGCGCGAACGCTGGTATGCCCGCTACGCCGTGCGGGTTGCAGAGGTGCGCCGCGCCTGGGATTGGAGTGCAGCGGACGCTCCGCCGCATCACGGCATCTGACCGCCGGCTTGGGCGGAGGCCGACCACGATACGATGGCCGGCACCACAACAAGCGCGCAGGTTGCCTGCTTGCACATGCGTGCACCCGAACGGGAGGCTCCATGAACGAACTGTCCGATTACCTCAGGGGGCGGCTGCGTGCTGGCATCGGGCGGGCGCAGATCCGGGACGAATTGATGGCCGTCGGCTGGACCGACGGCGAGGCGGATCAGGCATATCGAGATGCGCTGGTGGCGATCGGCGTTCCCGTCCCCGACCGGGTCGCCGCGCCGCCGCCGGCGCGCCAGTCCTCGGTGGTGGACGTGGCGGTCAACGTGTTCTCGCTCATCCTGCTCGGCCTCGTGGCTTTCGGGCTTGGCGGGTTGTACTTCGGCGTGATCGACAAGGCCATTCCCGACGTTCTAGGGCGACGCCTCTGGTCGGCGGACCGGTCCATCCACCATGCCATTGCGTCGCTCGCCATCGCCTTCCCGGCCTATGTGGTTGCGATGCGGCTGTGGTTCCGCCGCTTCCGCGCCAACGAGGATCGCTCCGAGTCCGGGCTGACCAAATGGCTGACCTACATCGTGCTGCTCATCGCCTCGGTCACCGTGGTGGGCGACCTGATCACGGTGCTCTACATGCTGCTGCAGGGCGAGCTGACCCTGCGCTTCGTGCTCAAGGCGCTGGTGCTGCTGGTGGTCGCCGGGCTGGTGTTTGGCTTCTACGTCCTGGAGCGCCGGCAGGTGCAATACCGCAAGACGGTGGCGCCTCGGGTGTTCCGTGGCTTCGGCTGGCTGGTGGCGGTGCTGATCGGGGCGGGCATCGTGCTCGGTTTCCTGTACGGCGGCTCGCCCGAGCAGGCACGCCAGCATGCCTTCGACCGTGACCGTGCGATGCGGCTGGGTGGGGTGACGTCCTGCATCGAGCGCTATGCCCGCAACATGGGCCAGCTCCCCGGGTCGCTGGAGGCGCTGAGCTCCAGTGCGGCCTACGCCTCCTGTGCCAGTTCCACCCTGGATCCGGAGACCCGTCAGACGTTCCCCTACCGGGTGGTGACACCCGAGCGCATGCAGGGCCAGGCGCGGGTCGGCGAATTCGAGCTGTGCGGCAACTTTGCGCTGCCCTCGGGTGACCCGGACAGCGACGCCCGCCTTTACGGCGCAGCCGGTCGCTGGGCGCCGCATGGCGCGGGACGTACCTGCCGCACCTTCACCGCGCTGCTGGGAGACAGCCGCCGATTGGCCCCGCCCTGAGCCCGTGAGCCCGGCGGGGCGGACACCTGCGGCACGTGCCGGTCAGGCCCTAAACTGTGTCCCTTTTTGCCCAGCAGCCGTCCCCCCATGCTCAATGCCGCCCAGGAGCGCGCCGTCGCCCATCTCTCAGGGCCCTGCCTCGTCATTGCCGGGGCGGGCAGTGGCAAGACGCGGGTGATCACGCACAAGATCGGACGCCTGCTTCGCGCCGGGATGGCGCCGGAACACATCGCCGCCATCACCTTCACCAACAAGGCCGCGGCGGAAATGCGCGAACGCGCCGCGCAACTGGTGGACAAGCGCGGCGTGGCCGGCAAGCTGGCCATCTCCACCTTCCACGCGCTGGGCGTGCGCATGTTGCGTGAAAGTGGCGAGGCGCTGGGGCTGAAGCCGAAGTTTTCCATCCTCGCCGCGGACGACGTCACCGGCCTGCTGCGCGATGCCGGGGCTTCCACCGACAACGCCCAGGCCCGCCGCTGGCAGTGGACCATCAGCCTGTGGAAAAACGCCATGCTCACGCCGGAGGCGGCGGCGCGGGTGGCGGAAAACGATGACGAGCGTGTGGCCGCCAAGGTGTACGCCCGCTACGCCGACATGCTGCAGGCGTATCAGGCCGTCGACTTCGACGACCTCATCTGGCTGCCCGTCACCCTGCTGCAACAGCACGCCGATGTGCGCGCCCACTGGCAGGACAAGCTGCGCTACCTGCTGGTGGACGAGTACCAGGACACCAACGCCGCGCAGTACGACCTGCTGCGCCTGCTGGTGGGCGACAAGGGCCGCTTCACCGCGGT
Organism: Thiomonas sp.; assembly: GCA_049582025.1. Classification (GTDB taxonomy): domain Bacteria; phylum Pseudomonadota; class Gammaproteobacteria; order Burkholderiales; family Burkholderiaceae_C; genus Thiomonas. The sequence goes on along the minus strand of JBAUTC010000131.1, from coordinate 2,353 downwards.
GGGTGACGACGACCAGAGCATCTACGGCTGGCGCGGTGCCACGCTCGACAACCTGCGGCGGCTGGAGACCGACTGGCCCACGCTGGAGGTCATCAAGCTCGAGCAGAACTACCGCTCGACCAACGCCATCCTGCGTGCGGCCAATGCCATCATTTCCAGCAACCCCAAGCTCTATCCCAAGAGCCTGTGGAGCGAGCATGGCGAGGGCGAGGCGGTGGAGGTACGCGCCGCGCAGAATGAAGACGAAGAGGCGCAGATGGTGGCCGCGCGCATCCAGGCGCTGCGCAGCGGGCGCAATGCCGAGTTGGCGCACATTGCTGTGCTCTACCGCGCCAATCACCAGTCGCGTCCGCTGGAGCAGGCGCTGCGCCGCGCCAATATTCCCTATGTGGTCAGCGGTGGACAGAGCTTTTTCGACCGCGCCGAAATCAAGGACGTGTGCGCCTACCTGCGTCTGCTCGCCAACCAGGACGACGATCCCGCCTTTCTGCGCGCCGTCACCACGCCGCGCCGGGGCATCGGCCCGCAGACGCTGGCGGCGCTCAGCACGTTTGCCTCGCAGTGGAAAGTGTCGATGTTCGAGGCGCTGTTCCGCGACTCGATGCCGGCCGCGGTGGGTGCACGTTCCGCAGACCATCTGCGTGAATTCGGCCGCCTGCTGCACGACATCGAGTGGCGCGCCCGAACCGCTCCCGCAGGCGAGTTGCTGCGCGAAATGCTGGAGACCATCGGTTTTCGCGCCTGGCTGGAAGAGCACAGCGACAACCCGCGCGAGGCGGAGCAGCGCTGGAAGAACGTGGACGACTTCTGCGGCTGGATTGAGCGCAAGGCCGAAGAAGACAAAGTGGGGCTGACGCAGATCGCGCAGACCATTTCGCTCATCACCCAGTTGCAGGAACGCGGCGAGCAGCGCGACGCCGTGACCCTGTGCACCCTGCACGCCGCCAAAGGGCTGGAGTGGCCGCACGTGGTGCTGGCTGGCTGCGAGGAAGGGTTGCTGCCGTTCTTCACCGACGACCGCCCGCTGACCGATGCCACGCAGGAAGAAGAGCGCCGCCTCATGTACGTTGGCGTGACGCGTGCGCGGCAGACCCTGGTGCTGAGCTGGTGCCAGAAGCGCAAGCAGGGGCGTGGCGCGGCGGGGCGCAGCCCGAGCCGATTCATCGGCGAAATGCAGACCGGTCAGCCCAAGGTGAGCAACAAGGACGCCGCGATGGCGCGCATCGCCGCGCTGCGCAACCGCCTGGGCGCAGCGGTGGCTGAAGAAGGCGCCGCCGCTGCGGCGGAAGTGAAGTCGTGATCCCGAGCGGCCCCCGATCTGTCGTTCTCAGCCTGCCGCACTAGCCGAAACGCGGCGAATCGGCTATGTTCTGAAAATCGAACGGGCGTGCTTTTTTCCCGTATCGCTGCCTATCAAAGACAAAGCAGGAGACAGTTCATGGATCGAATCTGGCTGGCGAACTATCCCGCAGGCATGCCTGCGGAGATCGACCCGGATAATTATTCCAACGTGGGTCAGCTGCTCGAGCGCAGCTTCAAGGCGAACGCCGACCGCCCCGCCTACGTCTTCATGGGGCACCGAACCAGCTATGCGCAGTGGGGCCAGCAAAGCACGGCGTTGGCGGCCTATCTACAGTCGCTCGGTCTGCAACGGGGCGACCGCGTGGCGCTGATGATGCCCAATGTGCCGCAATATCCGGCTGCGGTGGCGGCCGTGCTGCGGGCCGGGCTGGTGGTGGTGAATGTCAACCCGCTCTACACCCCGCGTGAGCTGGAGCACCAGCTCAAGGACAGCGGCGCGCTGGCCATCGTCATTCTGGAAAACTTTGCATACACGCTGCAGCAGGTCATCGCCCATACGGCGGTGCGGCATGTGGTGGTGGCGAACATGGGTGAGACGCTCGGGTTTCCGCTCGGGCCCATCGTCAATTACGTGGTGCGCCACAAGAAAAGGCTGGTGCCGCGCTGGTCGCTGCCTGGCCATGTGTTGTGGAAGGACGCGCTCAAGGCTGGCGCGGACCTGCCCTTCAGCCCGTCGCAGGTCAGTTCCGAAGACGTGGCACTGCTGCAATACACCGGCGGCACCACCGGCGTGGCCAAGGGCGCCACGCTCACCCACCGCAACATCGTGGCCAATATCGTGCAGTCCGCGGCCTGGTATGCCCCGGCCCTGGGCAGACTGCCCGAAGGTACGCAGCTCAATACCATCTGTGCGCTTCCGCTGTATCACATCTTCGCATTCACCGTGATCATGATGCTCAGCGCGCATGAGGGTGGCATGATGATTCTGATCCCGAACCCGCGCGACCTGCCCGCAACGCTCAAGGAGCTGGCGAAATACGAGGTGCATTCC
>JBAUTC010000130.1:0-1600 GCA_049582025.1 Thiomonas sp. | reverse complement strand
TTCGAGCAGGGTGGAGAACGGCGTGCCCATGGGTACTTCATAGTTGCCGGGCTTGGCCACGTCGCCAGAGACCGAATAGATCTTGGTGCCGCCGTTATTCGGCTTGCCCACTTCGAGGAAGGCCTGGCCGCCGTTGCGGATGATCCAGGGCACTGCGGCAAAGGTTTCGGTGTTGTTGATGGTGGTCGGCTTGCCATACAGGCCAAAGCTCGCCGGGAACGGCGGCTTGAAGCGCGGTTGTCCCTTCTTGCCTTCGAGCGATTCGAGCAGCGCGGTTTCTTCGCCGCAGATATAGGCGCCGAAACCATGGGAGGCATGAAGCTGGAAGCTGAAGTTGCTGCCCATGATGTTGTCGCCCAGATAGCCCGCAGCACGCGCCTGGCGCAGCGCTTCTTCGAAGCGCTCGTAATCTTCAAAAATCTCGCCGTGGATGTAGTTGTAGCCCACGGTGATGCCCATGGCGAAGGCGGCTATGGCCATGCCTTCGATCACGATGTGCGGGTTGAAGCGCAGGATGTCGCGGTCTTTGAAGGTCCCCGGCTCACCTTCGTCGGAGTTGCAGACCAGATATTTTTGCCCCGGGAACTGGCGCGGCATGAAGCTCCATTTGAGGCCAGTGGGAAAACCTGCACCGCCGCGGCCGCGCAATGCGGAGCCCTTGACTTCGGCAATCACCTGCTCGGGCGTCCAGCCCTCGGCGAGAATCTTGCGCAAGGCCTGATAGCCGTCGCGGGCGACATAACCATCAAGAGTCCAGTTGTCTCCATTCAGCCCGGCAAGGATTTGGGGCTGAATGTGATTGCCGTGAAAACAGCTCTCAGCGCCCGTGCTCTGTCCGAAAGGATGGCTCATTTGGACTCTCCCTTCGCTGCCTCGGCGCGCAACTCTTCCACCAGCGCATCGAGACGCTCGGAACGCATGAAGCTGCACAGGCGCCGGTCGTTGACCAGCATGGCTGGTGCATCGCCACAAGCGCCCAGGCACTCCGACTCTTGCAGGGTGAACACCCCATCCGCCGTGGTTTCACCCAGTGCGACCCTGAGCTTTTCGCTGAGATACTGCGCTGCCGTCGTGCCGCCGCCCAGGGCGCACGGCAGATTGGTGCAGACGCTGAGCTTGAAACGCCCGACAGGCCGGGTGTTGAACATGTTGTAGAAGGTCACCACCTCGTGCACGGCAATGGGCGGCATCCCGAGATAGTCGGCCACCGCTTTCTCGGCCTCAGGCGACACCCAGCCCTGCTCTTGCTGGACGATGGTGAGCGCGGCAATCACTGCCGACTGTTTTTGCTCTAGCGGATATTTGGCGACTTCCTGGTCGATGCGCTGACGCGTGGATTCGGACAACATCATGCGTTGCATTTCATGAGTGATAGGCGAGCGATCCATCAGCGGTCGATCTCCCCGAAAACAATATCGAGCGTGCCGATGATGGCTACGACGTCGGCGATCATGTGCCCTCGCGACAATTCGTCGAGCGCGGCAAGGTGCGCAAAACCGGGCGCGCGGATCTTGAGTCGATAGGGTTTGTTCGCCCCATCCGAGACCAGATAGACGCCAAATTCGCCCTTGGGATGCTCGACCGCCGCATAGGCCTGGCC
>JBAUTC010000129.1:0-3346 GCA_049582025.1 Thiomonas sp. | reverse complement strand
CTATTCGTTTGATGTCAAAGTCGGCCAAACCGAGCGCGAAATCGGCGTGGATGCCAAGACGGGTGCAGTCCTGGAGAACAGCGTCGAAGGCCCGAACAAAGACTGATGTCCGGGGGACCTCCCCTGCCTTGGCATCGCTGTGTGTAGCACCGTAACGGCGCAACGCACCCTGACGCACTGGCACGCCATTACACGGTTACGTGCCTCGCTCGACAAGGTCAGCCATGTCGACTGCGTCCTGGGTGCCGAGCTCGCGAAGCCCAGCCGCGACACCAGCGCAATCCCGCTGGCCGTCATCCTGGCAAAGCTTCCACTTGCCTTGAAGTTTTGTCACTTCGATGTCGATGCCGACAATGGCCTTGAGCATGGCATCGATGTAATCCGCAGGCGCGTCCGCCATGCCCCATGGCGAAACCCCTTCTGCTTCGTGCTGCGTGGTCAGAGATTCGACGAGCGCGCGGACCCAGACCATATCGTCCTTGATGCGAAGCACCCCTCGCGCCACCACAGAGACATAGGCCCAAGTTGGCACAACTTTGCCGGTCTCCGCTTTGCTCGGATACCAGGCTGGGCTCACATATGCGTCAGGCCCGCGAAAGACGGCGAGCACATCGCTGCCATCTGGAGTGTGCGTCCAGACAGGATTGCCACGGGCGACGTGGCCACGTAGGTAGGTTTTGTCGTCCTCTTGAACGACAAGCAGCGGGATGAGGTTGGCGTCCAGCCCCTCGCTGCCCAGGGTGACCAAGGTCGCCAGCGGATGGGCGCGCATCAAGGCGTGCAGTTCAGCGGGGTCCGATTGTTCAAAGTGTTTGGGCACGTACATGGGCAGAGTTCAAGAGAGGTCGCCGGCCGCACAGAGTGTGCCACCACAGCGACGGTGCTGCAGGTTTTGTTCTTACGCTGCTCGCCTTGCGGGCTGCGATTGCACCCGATACAACTCTGGTTCAGACCTCACGCCCAGTGCAGGCGCAGCAGACCGACGCCGAAAGCACAGAACACCGCCCCTGAAACGCGCTGCGGCCAGCCTGAGGCGAACCACGCGTGTAGGCGCCCGACCACGACTAGATTCGAAGGGTTCAAGTCCACTTGGAGGCGGCCCGACGTCGACTGGGCGAATACACGTAAGGCGGTCTCACCAGCCGACTTCGTGTTCCGGGGTCGAAGTGACCTGGTGGATCGAGAGATCGGCGCCTTCGAACTCCGCTTCGGCATCGAGACGGATGCCCAGCGTGAGTTTCAGCGTGCCATACACCGCGAAGCCGGCGAGCAGCGCCCAGGCGATGCCGGCCAGCGTGCCGGTGAGCTGACCAAAGAAGCTGACGCCGCCGATGCCGCCCAGTGCTGTCTGGCCGAAAATCCCCGCCGCGATGCCGCCCCAGGCGCCGCACAGACCGTGCAGCGGCCAAACGCCGAGCACGTCGTCGATGCGCAGACGGTTCTGCGTCTGCGTGAACATCCAGACGAACAGCCAACCTGCCACCGCGCCGGTGACCAGCGCGCCAAGCGGGTGCATGATGTCCGATCCGGCACAAACCGCAACTAGCCCTGCGAGAGGGCCGTTGTGCACGAATCCCGGGTCGTTGCGTCCGGCCCATAGCGCGGCCAGGGTGCCGCCCACCATGGCCATCAGCGAATTCACCGCGACCAGCCCAGAGATTTTGTCCAGGGTCTGCGCGCTCATCACGTTGAAGCCGAACCAGCCGACGATCAGGATCCAGGACCCCAGCGCGAGGAAGGGGATGCTTGACGGAGGGTGCGGATTGACGCGGCCGTCGCGATAGCGGCCGCGGCGCGCTCCGAGCAGCAACACCGCGACAAGCGCGATCCAACCGCCCATCGCATGCACCACCACCGATCCCGCGAAATCATGGAAGGGTGCACCGAACAGGTGCTGAAAAGTGACTTGCACACCGAAGCGGTTTCCCCACATCGCACCTTCAAAGACTGGGTAAACGAACGCGACAATCACCGCGGTGGCAAGTAACTGTGGATAAAAGCGCGCGCGCTCGGCGATTCCGCCCGAGATGATCGCGGGCACCGCGGCGGCGAAGGTGAGCAGGAAGAAGAAGCGCGTCAGGCCGTATCCCTGGTCCAGATTGAGTTTGGCGGCAGGGACGAAAAAATCTATGCCGTAGGCCACGGTGAAGCCAATAAGAAAGTAGGCGAGGGTCGCAACCGCAAAATCCGTGAGGATTTTCACCAGCGCGTTGACTTGGTTCTTGCGGCGCACGGTTCCGAGTTCGAGAAAGGCGAAACCGGCATGCATGAACAGCACCAGGATGGCGCCGAGGAGAATGAACAGCACATCGCTGCTTTGTTTCAGGGCTTGCATTTGGGAAGGCTCCGGGTTGTTCGAAATGCACCAACGATGTGATTTCGATCCCAATTTTGGAGCAAAAAATGTTCCAAAGCAGTGCTTCTTTCGAATCGATGCGCAGATACCGGGAATTTCGGGTGTGCCGCATCATCATGACGCACTAAAAGCGCGCATACTGCGTATGTATGCGGAACATGAGCACCATTTCGGTGCTCGCATGATGCAAATCGGTGCATTTGCTCGGAAGCGCATCAACGTCCATTTGCCGAACAAACTTTCCCATCAAGGAACGCAAATTCAGAATGGATTTGCTTGTGCTGGTCTGCATCGACAATTAAGATTCACCGACAATGAATCTTTCAATCCGAACAGCCTCACCCGGCGGCGCACGCTGAAACTGCATGCTGCTCGAATCCCTGCTCGCCTACGCGCACATTTCGGCCGTGCTGCTGCTCGCTGTCTTTCTGAGCAGCAAAATCGCGTTGATGCGCCCGGAAGTCCTCGAGGGGCGGCCGCTCCTGTGCGAGCGCCTGCTGCGCCTGGACCTCTGGTCCTGGGGCAGCTTCGGAGCGGTTGCCGCCAGCGGGCTGGCGCGCATGACCTGGGGCGCGAAGGGCTGGCACTGGTATGCAGGCCAACCCCTGTTGTGGACCAAACTGGCGCTATTCGCCCTCATGCTGGCCATGGCCCTGCCGGCGCGCCGCGCCTTGCTGCGCTGGCGCCGCCGAGCACACCACGGCAGCAGCTTCGCGGATGACGCCGAGATCCGCGCCCAGCGTCGCTGGCTCATGTGGCAGGCGCACGTCATGGTGATCCTTCCCCTGCTGGGTGCCCTGCTCGCCTATGGCTTCTGATCGGTTTGCCTCATCTGCCTAGGGTTGATTGTGCGAGTTCGCCGCTGCAGGAACCTGACGTGAAGTATCCCTGCACGGCTTAAGGTCGCAACTGACTGCAGCGACTGGCCGCGCTATGCCTTATGCAATGGTTGGATCGCCGCACGTCACTCATTGACAAGTTTCGCAGGGG
>JBAUTC010000128.1:0-2510 GCA_049582025.1 Thiomonas sp. | reverse complement strand
CCGAGATAGACATGCGGCAATTGCATGGAGCGCGCTTGTTCGATTTGCCAGAGCACGTTATACGTGCCGTAGCTGCTCCCGGGGTCCGCTGGTTCGAAAAAAGTGTAGACGGCGGAGAGCCCGTCGGAGAGCACATCGACAACCGAAACCATCTTGAGCGGGCCAAGTTCTTCGCCGTGCTGCGCTGGTTCGCGGAACTCCACCAGGCGCGTGTTTACCCGGCTTTGCAGCAGGAATTGCGCGTATTGGTCGATGCTGTCATGGTCCATGCCGCCGCCGGTGTGGCGCGCAGCCTGGTAGCGCAGATAGAGCTGGTAATGCTCGGGGATGAAGCCAAGTTTGAGCACACGCACAGACAGGTTGCGGTGCCGTTTCCACACCCGCTGCTGAGCACGGTTCGGGGTGAACTGCTCAGCCAGCACGCGGATGGGCTGGCAGGCCTGACAGTCCTCGCATTGCGGCCGGTAGGTGAACAAGCCGCTGCGGCGAAACCCCACGCGTACCAGGTCGGAATACACATCGGCATTGATCAGATGGCTCGGCGTGGCAACCTGCGATCTCGCCATATGCCCAGGCAGATAGCTGCACGGATAGCTCGCCGTCGCATAGAACTGCAGAGTGGTCAGCGGGAGTTCTTTGGGGTGGGTCACAGCCAGTGCGCACAGTCGGCTAGAAATGTCGATTCATCATACTGCCAGCTTTGCACCGTGGGCTGTGTTGTGGCCTCTTCCACATGCTGCAGGAAGACCTCGCGAGCGATTGGCGAAGCCCCCATCTGAGCCAGATAGTCGGTTTGTTGCTGGCAATCGATCATGGCGATACCTTGGCGAAGGCAAAAGCCGCAGAGCGCCATCAGCAGAGTCTTCGAACCGTCCGTCACGGTGGTGAACATGGATTCGCCGCAGAACATGCGCCCGATACACACGCCATATAGGCCCGCGGCCAGGGTGTTATCCACCCACAGTTCAAAACTGTGCGCCATGCCGCGCGAATGTAAGCCGGTGTAGGCAGCGAGCATTTCCGGGGTGATCCAGGTACCGGAGTCCGCGCGCTGTGCGCCGCATTGCCGCATCACTTGGGCAAATGCCGTGTCGATGCGAAATCGCACCGCGGGATCGCGGCTGAACCGGCGCGCGGATTGCCTAAGCGAACGCGTCACGCGCAACCGCTCAGGCTGCAGCACCATGCGCGGATCGGTGCTCCACCACAAGATCGGCTCGCCGGGACTGAACCAGGGGAAGATGCCTTGCCGGTATGCGCGCTCCAGCGTGTCTGCGTCGAGCCGTCCGCCAGCGGCAAGCAGGCCGGGGAAAGGCGACAATGTTGGCAAGGCCTGCGATGCAGGTGGAAAATCTTCTGCCGGCGCGAGCCGCGGAATCTGCCAGTTCATGGCAATTGTCTGGAGCCATTCATCATGTCAATTTACCAATTTGCGGCGTGGCGGCCCGAGATTGCAGCAGATGCCTATGTTGCGCCGGGGGCGCATGTCATGGGCCGGGTGCGGTTGCTGCCGCGTGCCAGCGTGTGGTTCGGTGCGGTGTTGCGCGGGGACAACGAGCCGATCGAGATCGGGGAAGAATCGAACGTCCAGGACGGCGCGGTGCTGCATACCGATCCGGGGTATCCCCTTACGGTCGGGCCACGCGTGACAATCGGGCATCAAGCCATGCTGCATGGTTGCACCATCGGCGAAGGTAGTCTCATCGGTATTCAGGCGGTGGTCCTGAATGGTGCCCAGATTGGTCGCAATTGCCTGGTTGGTGCCGGTGCGCTGGTGACCGAGGGCAAGGTGTTCCCCGACGGCGTGCTCATTCTTGGCTCGCCTGCGCGCGTCGCGCGCGAATTGACGCCGGAGGCTATCGCTTCCATGCAGGCGAACACCCAACATTATGTTGCGCGCGCCAAGCGCTTTGCCCAGGACCTTCAACTGATGCATCCATGAGCGATCAACTCGTCAAGTTCATGTTGGGTGCGGGCCATGTGCGCGGCGTTCTGGTGCGCCTGGAGGCTACCTGGGCCGAATTGCAGAAGCGCCGCAGTTATCCGCAAGCTGTTTCCGCACTGGTCGGCCAGATGGCTGCGGCCAGCACCCTGATGGCTGGGAGTCTGAAATTCGATGGCGCGCTGATCTTGCAGATTCAGGGCGATGGCCCGCTTAAACTCGCCGTGGCCGAATGTCAACCGGACTTTGGTGTGCGCGCCACGGCCAAAATGGCTGACGACATCGACGATGACACACCCTTGCCCGCCAATTTGGCCGCCTTGGTCAATGTGCATGGAAACGGCCGATGCGCCATCACCCTCGACCCGCGCGACCCGGAGTCAGGCCTGGAGCCCTATCAGGGCATCGTGGCCCTTACCGACCCGCAGGATCAGACCTTGACGTCACTGGCGGCCATGCTGGAACAGTATCTGGCGCAATCCGAGCAGATCGACTCCATGCTCATGCTGGCAAACAACGACCAAGTCGTTTGCGGACTGTTGCTGCAGCGCATGCCGGGCGCGCAGCA
>JBAUTC010000127.1:0-4200 GCA_049582025.1 Thiomonas sp. | reverse complement strand
GTGCAGACAGCGCAGCACCGACGCCACCTTGGCGCGCAGTTCGCCCGGCGGCAGCGCGGCGGCCTGAGCGGAGGGGAACATCAGCAGACCGACCTCGCCGCGGTCGTGCCCGGTGATCACCACGTCCTGCGCCCAGGGTGCCAGCGCCGACACCAGCCGCACCCGCAGCGTGCCCACCGACACCCAGGTCCCCGTGTTGAGCTTGAAGTCCTCAGCCACCCGGCCGTTGAACACGATGCCCTGTTCGGGATGCGCAGGATCGGCCAGATAGCCGGCGTCGCCAATGCAGTAGTAGCCCTCGGCGTCGAAAGCCTGGGCGGTGAGCTGCGGCGCGTCGCGGTATCCGGGGAAGATGCTCACCCCGCGCACCCGCAATTCCAGCTTTTCGCCGTTGGGCACGAATTTCACTTCCACACCCGGCATCGGCAGGCCGATCACCCCGGCCTTCTCGAGCCACCAATGCGCACTGGTGATGCCCGGCGAGGTTTCGGTCGAGCCCCAGGACGTGGTCAGCCAGATCGGTTCGCCGCGAATGCGCATGGCCAGCGCCTGCAGCCGGTCCCAGGTCGATTGCGGCATGCCCGCGCCGGCATAGAACACGCCGCGCAGCCGCGCGAAGAAGGACTGCGCCAGCGCGTCGTCGCCCTCCAGGAAGGGCAACAGCATGTCCAGCCCGCGCGGCACGTTGAAGTGGATGGTCGGCTGCACCTCGCAGAGGTTGCGCACCGAGCGCTCGATCTGTCCGGGAAGCGGGCGACCTTCGTCGATGGCGAGGAAGCCGCCGTTGCGCAGCACCAGGTTGAGGTTGTTGTTGGCACCGAAAGTGTGACTCCACGGCAGCCAGTCCACAAGCACCGGCTTCTCGTCGTCGAGGAAACGCCAGACCTGCGCCACCATCTGCTGATTGGCGCAGAGCATGCGGTGGGTGTTGATCACGACCTTGGGATGGCCGGTGGAGCCGGACGTGAGCAGGTATTTGGCATGGGTGTCCGCCGTGATGGCGCGGAAGGCCTCCATCACCGCCGGGCCTTCCGCCGTCTGGGTGAGGCTGTCGAAACGCAACGCGCCCGGATAGGTCTCGGCGCCGTGGCTGAACACGACGATTGCATGCTGTCCGGAACTGGCAATGGCCGGGCCATACACCGCGGCGTCGGAGGCGTAGATCAGCGCGGGCCCGAGGGTGTTGAGGATGCCGTGAATTTTGGAGTAGTTGCCGTCCTTGACCATGCGGCAGTACGCACTCGAGACGGTGCAGACCGCACGCCCGATGTGCATGCCCGCGAGCAGCAGCAGCAGATGGTCCAGCGCGTTGTCCGACAGCACAACGATCGGCGCCTGCGGCGTGAGCTTGAGACCGAGCAGGCTCTGGGCAATGCGCCCCACCTGCTCACGCGTCTGCGCCCAGCTCAGGGTGCGCCAACCGCCGTCCGGCGCGCGTTCGGCAAATGCCGGTGCATCGGGCGTCTCGCGCGCCCAGATTTCCAGCCACTCACCAATGCACCGGGCATAGGGGCGAAGCGGTTCGGGTGAGCGCAACACAAAACTGTCGTCGTCGAACTGCACTCGCACCACGCGTTGCGGAGCCAGCCCGAGTCGGCTGGCCTGAATCATCGCGCCCATCCTTGTCTCCATTCGTTTTCCATACACATGTGTATGTGTTTGGAAGAATAGTATGTCTATAATTTTCCTGACAAATTGGTGTAAACCCGAATTCCCGACCTCCTGGAAACTCAGCCGTCCACGCCCCGCATGTCCACCGCTACCGCATCCCGCCAGACTCCAGCGACCCGCAGCCGCAAGGACGCCGTCCGCCGTGAGACGCTGACGCCCGAGCGCTGGATCGATGCTGCCACCGAAGTGCTGGTGGACCGCGGCATCGACAACGTGCGGGTGGACGTTCTGGCCACCGAACTGGCCGTCACCCGCGGCAGCTTCTACTGGCATTTCCGCGACCGCGAGGATCTGCTGCGCCAGGTGCTGCAGAGTTGGCGCACCAGCGCGACCGAGCAGCTCACCGCTCGGCTGGGACGCGCCAGTCGCGATCCGAAGGCACAGTTGCGGGACGTGCTTTCCCTGCCCCTGCGCGGCCGCGCCGCGGTACGTGCCGCACGCATCGAGCTTGCACTGCGCGCCTGGGCGCGCCACGACGCAATGGCCCGGCAAGCCGTGGACGAAGCGGATGCGAGCCGCATCCTCTATATCGGCCAGGTGCTGGAGGCCCTGGGCTTCCAGCACCTGGAGGCGCAGCAGCGCGCATTCCTGCTCTACAGCTATCTGGTTGCCGAGTCGCAGCTCCGCGCGGTAGGCACCACGACGGAACGCTCCGAACGCCAGCGCTTTGTGGAGCAACTGATCCAGCAGCCGCTCACACCCCCGACAGATCAGACCACGTAATCGGGCTGCTGGGTCGGCGCCGCGGCCCGGAAAGCCGGGTGCAAATTGCAGTGCGCCGCCACCGCGCGCAGCCTGGGATACGCATCCAGATCGCATTTCATGCGCTCCGCATTCGCGATTTGCGGCACCAGGCAGATGTCGGCCAGCGTCGGCGTGTCACCGAAGCAATAAGGGCCGCTGCCGTCGCGCTGCAGCAGCGCTTCCGCGGCTCCCAGGCCCTCGGCGATCCAGTGCGCGTACCAGCGGTTCTTCGCCGCGTCGTCCGCCCCGAGTTCCTCCTGCAGATAGCGCAGCACCCGCATGTTGTTGACGGGATGGATGTCGCAGGCGATGCCGTTGGCGAACTCCAGTACCCGGGCGCGCTGCCGGGGCTCAACCGGGATCAGCCGCGGCTCCGGATGGGTCTGTTCGAGATAATCGATGATGGCCAGCGACTGGGTGAGCGCGAATCCGTCGTCATCGCGCAGCAACGGCACGCCGGCCGAGGGATTGAGCGCCATGTAGTCCGCGCTGCGCTGCTCGCGCCCGCGCAGGTTGACCGGCAGGACCTCGAACGCCAGGCCCTTGAGCGCCAGTGCGATGCGCACCCGGTACGACGTGGAGCTGTTGAAGAAACTGTAGAGCTGCATCGACTCACTCCTTCGGGGTGATGCGCACCGCCAGGCTGCCCAGGCCGTCGATGGTGCCGTGCATCACGTCGCCCGGCACCACCGCGCCGACACCCTCGGGCGTGCCGGTGAAGATCAGGTCGCCGGGCTGAAGCGCGAAGTACCGCGACAGGTAGGCGATGGTCTCGGGCACCGACCAGATGAGGTGGGCGATGCTGCTGTCCTGCTTGGTCTCGCCGTTGACCGTGAGGGCAATGCGCGCCTGCGCCAGCGCGCCGATGTCCGCTCCGGCGGGGTGGATCGGACCCATCGGTGCGCTCGCGTCGTAGGCCTTGCCGATCTCCCACGGGCGGCCAGCCTTGCGCATGTCGAGCTGCAGGTCTCTACGGGTCATGTCCAGGCCCACGGCATAGCCGAACACATGCTCCAGCGCCTTGTCCTCGGCGATGTCGCACCCGCCCTTGCCGATGGCCACCACCAGTTCGATCTCATGGTGCAGATTCTGGGTCATCGCCGGATACGCGGAATCCAGGGTCTGCCCCTCGGCCACCGGCACCACCGCATCTGCCGGCTTGCAGAAAAAGAACGGCGGCTCGCGGTCGGGATCGAAGCCCATCTCGCGGGCGTGGGCGGCATAGTTGCGGCCCACGCAGTACACGCGGTGCACCGGGAACTGCGCGTCACGACCGACAACGGGCACGCCCACCGGCGGCGGCGGGGCAAAGACGAAATCCATGGAAGTCTCCTGTTGGTATGCGAAGGCGGCGGCGCTTGCGGCGCGCCTGACGACCGGATTATTCGCCCATAGTCATATACATTAAAATGAAATTTTGGCATCATTCATATCCAGTTGGATATGCATTGACCGATGGACTGGACCGAACGCCTGCGGCCGCGCCAGCTGCGTCTGCTCGACGTGCTGGCGCAGACCCACAACCTGAGCCACGCGGCCGAGCGCCTGCACACCACCCAGCCGGCGCTGTCCAAGCAGCTCAAGGAACTGGAGGACGCCGTCGGCCTGCCGCTGTTCGACCGCCATGCGCGCGGGCTGCGGCCCACGGCCTATGGCGAGGCACTCCTGGTGCATGCGCGGCGCATCCTGGCACAGATCGACCGAGCCGGAGGCGACATGGCCGCGCTGCGGGCCGGCAGCGCCGGGCGGGTGGTGCTCGGTGCCTCCGGCGCGGCGGTATCGGAC
>JBAUTC010000126.1:0-5325 GCA_049582025.1 Thiomonas sp. | reverse complement strand
TGGCATCCACCGGCAGGCAACGGCATCCGCACGCGCTGCTCGGACGATTACCTTTGGCTCCCACTGGCGACATGCCGCTATGTGGAGGTCACGGGCGACCACGGTGTGCTGGATGTCATCGTGCCCTTCATCGACGGTGCGGCCCTCAAGCCTGGGGCAGTGTCCGACTATGCCTTGCCCACACGTTCAGAGCAAACCGCAAGTCTGTACACGCATTGCGTGCGTGCCATGACGCATGGCTTGCGCTTTGGCGAGCATGGCCTGCCGCTCATGGGCTCAGGCGACTGGAACGACGGCATGAATCTGGTGGGGGTGGGTGGAAAGGGCGAAAGTGTCTGGCTCGGCTTCTTCCTGCACACCGTGCTCTCACAGTTTGGCAATGTGGCGCGGCAACGTGGTGACGCCGAATTCGCCAGCCATTGCGAAGACGAGGCTACGCGCCTGCGTAACGCCATCGAACAACACTGCTGGGACGGAGACTGGTACCGTCGCGGTTGGTTCGATGACGGCTCACCGCTGGGTACGTCGGGCAATGCCGAATGCCAGATCGATTCCATCGCGCAGAGCTGGGCAGTGTTGTCTGGGGCAGCTGAGGCAACGCGCGCACGCCGCGCCATGCACGCCGTCGATACCCGGCTCGTGCGCCGCGACGCCGCGTTGATCGAGCTGCTGGCTCCGCCTTTCAATCACTCAGATCCGAGCCCCGGCTACATCCAGGGTTATGTCCGCGGCGTGCGCGAAAACGGCGCCCAGTACACCCACGGCGCGGTCTGGACGGCTATGGCGTTCGCTGCGCTTGGTGATGCGGATCGAGCGTGGGAGCTCTTCAACATGCTCAATCCGGTTCAGCATGCCAACTCGCCAGAGGCCATCGCGGTCTACAAAACAGAGCCCTATGTCATGGCCTCCGACGTTTACGCCTACGCACCCCACACAGGGCGTGGCGGCTGGACTTGGTATACAGGTTCGGCCGGCTGGATGTACCGCTTCATCCTGGAATCGCTGCTGGGGGTGCAACGCGAGGGCGACCAGCTCCGCGTCGTCCCCTGCATGCCGCAAGGCTGGACTTCATTCCTGGTGCATTACCGCTACCTGAAAACCACCTATCACATCACGGTGCAAAAGGCGGCTGCAAGCGAAGCCGAGCCAAGGTGGACGCTTGACGGGGTTGACCGGCCCGGAGCAGTCCTTGCATTGTTCGATGATGGTCTGGAACACAGGGCCAGCGTGCAGTGTCCAACTCGGCAGGAATCCCACTGAACAAGGAGTGTCACCATGCAAATCGGCATGATTGGGCTGGGGCGCATGGGCGCCAACATGACGCGGCGGCTCATGCGCGCCGGCCACAGCTGCGTCGTCCACGACACGCAGGCTGCCGCCATTGCGCCACTGGAGGGGGAGGGCGCACAGGGTGCAAAAACTCTGCCGCAGTTTGTCAAGGCGCTGACCAGGCCGCGGACCATCTGGGTGATGGTTCCCGCGGCCGTGGTTGACGACACGCTGGCCGCGCTGACCCCGCTGCTCGACAAGCACGACATCGTCATCGACGGCGGCAACTCCTACTACCGCGACGACATCCGTCGCGCCGGCACCTTGCAGGCGCTGGGCCTGCACTATGTCGATGTCGGGACCAGTGGCGGCGTTGCCGGACTGGAGCGCGGTTATTGCCTGATGATTGGCGGAGAGGCTGCGACCATCAAACACCTTGATCCCGTGTTCGTCGCCCTGGCCCCCGGTGCCGGCTCCGCCGTGCCGACGCCTGGGCGCAGTGCAGATGCAGGCAGCGCCGACCAGGGCTATCTGCACTGCGGGCCGCATGGGGCAGGGCATTTCGTCAAGATGGTTCACAACGGCATTGAGTACGGCATCATGGCCGCATATGCCGAGGGGCTGAATATTTTGCGCAACGCCAACGTGGGTCAACGGACCGACGCTGTCAATGCTGAAACCACCCCGTTGCGCGATCCCGCCATGTACCAGTTCGACATGAACCTGCCCGAGATCACCGAAGTCTGGCGGCGCGGCAGTGTGATTGGGTCGTGGCTGCTCGACCTCACCGCCGCGGCGCTGGCCGCCGATCCTGACTTGAGCAGCTTCGAGGGCCATGTCTCGGACTCCGGCGAAGGTCGCTGGACGATTCAGGCCGCGATCGACGAAGCGGTGCCAGCGCCGGTGCTGAGTGCCGCGCTCTACGCCCGCTTCAGCTCGCGCGATCAAGGCGAATTCGCCAACCGCGTGCTGTCGTCCATGCGGCATGAATTCGGCGGCCATGTCGAACTCAAGTCTGCGTCACCAAAGGCGAAGCCCTGACATGCATGATGATTCTTCCCTCGCCTCAGCCCAGCCGTCGGATGCGCTGGTTGTGTTCGGCGCCACCGGTGATCTCGCTGACAAAATGATCTTTCCGGCGCTCTATGCAATGTGCAAGAGCGGCGCACTGAATGGGCCCGTCATCGGTGTGGCCGCTTCGTCCTGGACTCTTGGGCAATTGCGTGCCCATGCACAGAAAAGCATCGAGCGCGCCGGGGTCGTGGACGATGCGCCCGCACTGACCCAGCTGCTCTCTCAAATTCAATACGTCAGTGGCGATTACAACGATGCCGAGACCTACGCCAAACTCAAACGCGCGCTCGGTGCCGCCCAGCGGCCTGCGCACTATCTGGCCATTCCACCCACGCTGTTTGCCACTGTCATCCAGGGGCTGAGCAAGGCAGGGCTGGCTGCGCAGGGGCGTGTCGTCGTCGAGAAGCCATTTGGTCGCGACCTGGCTTCGGCGCGCGACCTTAACCGTGTCGCATCCGACGCCTTTCCAAGTGATGCCATCTTCCGTATTGATCACTTCCTGGGCAAGGGCGCGATCATGAACATTCTTTATTTCCGCTTCGCCAATGCCTTTCTCGAACCCATCTGGAACCGCCAGCACGTGGCCAGTGTGCAGATCACCCTTGCCGAGGATTTCGGCGTCCTTGGGCGCGGAAAGTTTTACGAGAGCGCCGGTTGTCTGCGCGACGTCATCCAGAACCATCTCTTCCAGATTGCAGCCCTGCTGGCGATAGAGCCGCCGACACGACGTGATTTCGCGGCAGTCAACAGCGAGAAGCTCAAAATATTCAAGGCGATGCGTCCCTTGCACCCCGCCGACCTGGTGCGCGGGCAGTACGCGGGTTATCGCGATGAGCCGCAGGTCGCGAAAGATTCGGATGTCGAAACCTATTGCGCGATGCGTCTGCACATCAACTCCAAGCGCTGGGCGGGTGTGCCGTGGTATTTGCGTGCAGGCAAGCAACTGCCAGTGACCAGCTGCGAGGTGCTGATCCGACTGCAGCCGCCTTCCCAGGCGCTTTTCGCAGATGCCGTCGCAAGCGGCGTGCAGACCAATTACCTGCGCTTCCAGCTATCGCCCACGTCAATGATCGCGCTGGCCGCCCGCGTCAAACGGCCTGGCAAGGGCTATGAGGGCGATCAACGCGAACTGACCCTGGCGGAAGATGACGCTGGCGAAGAGACGCCGTATGAGCGCCTGCTGACCGACGCCATGTCTGGCGACAACGCCTTGTTTACCAGTGAACAAACCGTGGAGGCCGCATGGGCGGTGGTCGAGCCGGTGCTCTCCAAACACCCGCGTGCCGTGGTCTACCCCACCGGCAGCTGGGGGCCAGACGAGGCCAGCCGCCTGATTGCAGCCCACGGCGGCTGGCACAACCCTGAAGCGGAGCGGTGATGTCATGACGCAAGAAATCGTGTTTTTGCTGGACGTGGACAACACGCTGCTAGACAACGACCGGATCATCCACGATCTCCGGCAGCACCTGGAGCGCGCTTTCGGCCACGCCAGCGCTGCGCGCTATTGGGTCTTCTTCGAGCAATTGCGCAGCGAACTCGGCTATGCCGACTACCTTGGTGCCTTGCAGCTCTACCGCATGAATGAGCTGAGCGACGCACAGAACGACCCAGGGCTGCTCGAAATGTCCACGTTCCTCATCGACTATCCATTCGCCGACCGGCTCTATGCCGGCGCGCTGGACGTCATCAAGCGTCTCCAGACCCTCGGCACAACTGTGGTGCTGACAGATGGCGACGTGGTGTTCCAGCCGCGAAAGGTGCAGCGCTCGGGTCTGTGGCGCGCTGTCGAGGGCCGCGTGCTGATCTATCTCCACAAAGAACGCATGCTCCACGCAATGCAGCAACGCTTCCCGGCGCAGCACTATGTGATGGTGGACGACAAGCTGCGCATTCTTGCCGCCATGAAACAAAGCCTGGGCGCGCGCCTGACGACCGTGTTTGCACGCCAGGGCCATTACGCGACCGACCCCGAAAACATCGCCAAATATCCGCAGGCCGACATCAGCCTCGATTGCATCGGTGATTTGCTGGCCATCGATTTCCCCTCGTTTCTGGGGAAAAAAGCAGCCAGTCGTTCAACTCAGGAATTGCCATGAATCCCACCCAACAATTGCACGATCTCGGCCAAAGCATCTGGCTCGACAACATCACGCGGGATCTCCTCACCAGCGGCACGCTGGCACGCTATATCCGAGACTTGCAAGTGACTGGTCTGACCTCGAACCCGACCATTTTCGAGCATGCCATCGGGCACTCCACCGCGTATGACGCTGCAATTCGCAGCCAGGCCGGCAAAGGCAAGGCGGACGACAGCCTGTTTTTTGAATTGGCACTGGACGACCTGAGCCATGCGGCCAACTTGTTCCGTCCCATTTTCGACGCCAGTGCGGGGATGGATGGCTGGGTCTCGCTGGAAGTGTCTCCCCTGCTGGCCCATGACGCCGCGAACACCATCAAGGAAGCGGCAGAACTGCATGCGCGCGCCAATCGCCCCAATCTGTTCATCAAGATTCCCGGAACCACCGAAGGCCTGGTGGCGATTGAAGCGTCCATTTTTGCCGGCGTTCCGGTGAACGTCACGCTGCTGTTTTCGTGCAAACAATACCTGGCTGCGGCCAAGGCCTATTTGCGCGGCATCGAGCGGCGCATCGAGGCCGGGCTCGATCCGAATGTCGGCTCGGTCGCGTCGCTCTTCATCAGCCGCTGGGACGTCGCGGTGAAAGACGCCGTTCCACCACCCTTGCGCAACCGCCTCGGCATCGCCGTGGCCATGCAAACCTACCAGGCCTATTGCACCCTGCTTGCCTCGCCCCGCTGGCAGAAACTGGCTGCGGCCGGTGCCAGCGCGCAGCGTGTGCTGTGGGCCAGCACCGGCACGAAAGACCCGCAGGCGTCCGACACCCTGTATGTCGAAGCGCTGGCCGCTCCGCACACCATCAACACCATCCCGGAAAAGACATTGCTCGCCGTTGCCGACCACGG
>JBAUTC010000125.1:0-4461 GCA_049582025.1 Thiomonas sp. | reverse complement strand
GCAATGGGCCGACCCCGACCTCGCGCAGGCCGCATTCCACATGCGCAGGCTCGTGGAAGACCCGGCCTACGCACACGGGCTTGGCCAAGCCGCCGCAGCGCACATGAGCGAGGCCTTTGGACTGGCGCCTTGTGGCGCGGCTGTGGCGCAGCGTCTGGCGGCGATTGCACGTCTCAGCTCCGTGCGTTGACGGCCGTTGCATCGCTCCCGCAATGCGTGTACTGCATTTCGCCAAATACGCCTTCGAACGTCCGGGAGGCATGGAACGCCATGTCGAGACGCTGACACGCGGTCTGGCCGCGGCTGGGGTTGATGTCTCCGTGCTGGTGTACGACCCGACCGGCCGCGCCACGCCGCGCAAGGTGGACGGTGTTTGTGTGGAGCCGGTGCGCACCATCGCGCATCTGGGCAGCCAGGCCCTTGCGCCGGGACTGATCACACGGGCGCGGAAATTGGCACGCGCACGGCGCTTCGACGTGGTGCATCAGCATTGGCCCGATCCTTTCGCGCACATTGCGGCCAGTCTGGTGCCGGAGGCGCCTGTGCATGTGGTGAGCTGGCACAGCGACATCGTGCGTCAGCGTGTGCTGGGGCCGCTGTATCAGCGGCTTGCTCCACTCTTGCTGAAACGTCCGGACGCGGTCATCGGTGCCACGGCTGCGCACCTGACCTCTGCGCAGATTGACGGTTTTGCTCCACCCGAGAGGCGTCACGTCATTCCCTATGGCATTGACATTGCAGCGCTGGAACCAAGCGACGATGTGCTGCGAAAGGCCAAGGCGCTGCGCGAGAAGCACGGCAACAGACCTCTGGTCTTTGCGCTAGGGCGGCATGTCTACTACAAGGGCTTTGACATCCTGATCCGGGCCATGTCCCAGGTGCCCGCTGTGTTGCTGTTGGGTGGAAACGGGCCATTGACCCCGGCGTTGCGTGAACTGGCCGCGCGCAGCGGCGCCCGGGTCGACTTTTCCGGCGAAATTCCCGAAGCGGATCTGCCCGCCTACTTCCACGCCTGCGACGTGTATTGCCTCTCTTCTGTGGAGCCTGCCGAGGCTTTCGGCATTGTGCAGGCCGAGGCCATGGCTTGCGGCAAGCCGGTGGTGAACACCTGGCTGCACAACGGTGTGAACGCGGTGGCACCCGACGGCATATGCGCGGTCACGGTCAACCCTGGAGATTCGTCGGCCTTGGCGCAGGGCTTGAACCGGGTGCTGAACGATCCCGCATTGGCAACCCGCTTGGGGGAGGCGGGCAGGGAGCGGGTGCGGCAGAGTTTTTCCGTGGAGGCCATGGTCAGACAGGTTCTGGCGCTCTATGCGTCCCTTGTCTAACTCGTGGACGGGTTGCCGGAAGTCGTCTAGCCGCTTGCGGGGTCCATCCACTTTTCCGCCTGCTGCCGCACCACTTCCGGCAGGTGATGCTCACGCGAATTCACCTCGCGAATCCACTCCGCATCGTTGCCCCGCGTGCTGACGTCGGTCAGCAGTTCGCGCAGGGCGGCGTCGGACTTGAGTTCCACCGCATGGCCTTCGAGCTTGATCAAGGTGCGGAGCAGGTCTTCGCGCAGGGTGCGGTGCTCGCGGGTGGCGGGGTCGACGAAGGTGGCGTCGAAACCGAAGCGGCAGGCCTGGAAGCGGTTGAAGGTGTAGACGAGGTAGTCGTCTTTCTGCGGCTGGAATGGCCGCTCGCGCTGGATGTAGGCGCCCAGGGTCTGGATGTAGGCGGCAATGCGCGCGGCCTTGGCGATGGTCAGCGGGGTGTCCATCACGCGAACTTCGATGGTGCCGTACTCGGGCTTGGGGCGGATGTCCCAGTAAAAGTCCTTCATGCTCTTGACCACGCCGGTGGCGGTCATTTTGTCGAAGTAGTTTCCGAAGTCTTCCCAGCTCAGTGCGAACGGTGCACGGCCCGACAGCGGGAAGGCGAACACCGAGTTCAGCCGTGCGGAATGGAATCCGGTGTCTTCACCCTGCACATAGGGCGAGGAAGCCGACAGCGCGATGAAATGCGGAATGAAGCGCGAGAGGCAGTGCAGGGTGTAGAGCGCGGTGTCGGCGTCGGGGCAGCCGAGGTGGACGTGCTGGCCGAACACGGTGAACTGTTTGCTCAGGTAGCCGTACAGCTCGGAGAGCTGCAGGAAGCGCGGCTTGTCGAAAATGCGCTGCTGCGCCCAGTGCTGGAAGGGGTGGGTGCCACCGCCGGCCAGGCCCACGTCGAGCTTGCTCGCCGCGTCCACCAGCGCGCCCTGAATTTCGCTGAGCTGCGCCAGCGCATCGTCATAGCCAGTGCAGATGCCGGTGGAGAGTTCGATCATGCTCTCGGTCATTTCCGGCGTCACCAGCCCGGGCAGCTTGCGGCCTTCAAGCAGGCGCAGCAAGTCGGGCGCGCAGGGCATGAGGTCGTAGTTGTGGCGGTTGACGATCTGCAGCTCCAGCTCCACGCCGATGGACAGCGCGTCGGATCGGGTAAATGCGCCCAGACTCATGGCTTTGCTCCGGTTGAGCTGGTGGTGTTGGGCAGGGCGATGTCCCCGCTGAATTTCAGGGCCCAGCGGGTCAGCAGCGGGGCGAGCAGTTCCAGAAAGGCAATGGCGCTGAACGCGACCGCGAGTATTGAATGCAGCGTCACTCCTGCGGACGTGCCAAGCACGCTCAAGGCCAGGACGAAGCTCACCCCTGATGCCGGGTTGAGTGACAGCCCCAGCGCGACGGACTGCCGCCAGCTCGCGCCGCTGAGCCGGCCGAACGCCAGCGTACCGAGCAGCTTGCCCGCCATCCGCACCACGATCACCAATGCCGCAGCCAGGCCGCCGGCCAGCAGGATGCGGGCGTTGAGGCTCAGGCCCAGGATGAGGAACATCAAGACCATCAGCACACCGCCGGCGGTGCCGAAGTGCTGTGGCCACAGGCGCGGACGCGGGCTGCGCCAGCGCAGCAGTGCACCGGCCAGCAGTGGGGTGAACAGGGCGGACCAGTTGAGCATGCGGGTGAGCGAGAGGGTGAGCACGATGAGCCCCACCAGCATCAACGCCCCGCCTTCGTTGCGGAAGTCGAAATGTCGCTCCACCCAGTTCACCGCCCAGGCGAGCACCGCAGCGGCAAGCACCGAGCCGCCGAGCACGTACAGCAGATGGAGCGCAGAAGCCTTGGCGCCTTGCGGGCCGTCGGCATCCACCATGCCCAGCATCAGGCTGCACGCGAGCAAGGCGTAAAAGGTGTTGAGCGCAGACAGAAGTAGCAGCCGCTCGGTCACCTGACCGTTGGCGTGAAACTCGCTGCTGATGCGCAGCACCACGGCTGGCGAGGTGGCCATCAGCACCGCGGAAACGAGCGCGGCCTCCAGCCCCGAAAAGCCCAGAAGCAGCAGGGTGACGAACACCGCGCCAAAGCCCAGCGCAGATTCGAGCAAGCTCATGCCCAGCAGGGCAGGGTTGGCGCGCAGCCAGCGCAGATTGACGCGGTGGCCAATCTCGAACAGCAGCACTGCCAGCGCGGTATCCACAATGGCGCGGGCACCGTTTTGAAGGTCATAGACATTGAGGCCGGCACCGCCCGCGGCGAGAATCATGCCCGCCGCTGCATACCCCACCAGCCGGGGCCAGCGCAGGAAGCGGAATACGGACTCCCCCGTCAGTGTGGCCAGCACCAGCGCGGCCCCCACCCAGAACACCCCATCAGGGTGCAAGGGCCATGCGGGCAGGGCGCTATTGAACATGTTGTGCTGTCTCCTTTGTATGGTGTTGTCGATGGTTTCAGCCATCCAGCGACACCATAGCAGAGCGCAATGATGCCTGATTCATGGTTGCAATAGACCGAAATTACCGACAGAAAGCAACAAAATATCTGATCTTTGCAGGTGCCGGGAGATGGGCTGATTCAGGCTTCTAAAATGCCCACATGCCTTACGTCCACCTCCGCACCCACACTGAGTATTCCATTGTTGACGGCGCCCTTCGCGTCGAGGAGATGGTGCCTGCCGCGGCACGCGACGGCCAGGGGGCACTGGCGATTTCCGACTTCAACAATCTGTTCGCGACGGTGCGTTTTTACAAGGACGCGCTGGCCGCCGGGGTCAAGCCTCTCATCGGCTGCGACGTGCTGGTGGGCAGCGCCCGCAACCCGGGCCAACAGACCCGTTTGTTGCTGTTGGTGCAGAGCCACACAGGCTATCTCCACCTCTGCGACCTCCTCAGCCGCGCCTGGCTGGGCAACCAGCAGCGCGGCCGCGCCGTGGTGCAGTGGGAATGGCTGGAAGGCGGCTTGGCGGAGGGGCTCATCTGCCTGTCGGGCGCGCAGGATGGCGCCATCGGTCAGGCGCTGCTGCAGGGTGACACTGCCACTGCGCTGGAATTGGCTCGGCAGCACGCCGCTGTGTTCGATGGGCGCTTCTATATCGAGCTGCAGCGCGGCGGTCACCCGGCCAGCGAGGCGCATGTGCAGGCGGCCGTGCCGCTGGCAGCAG
>JBAUTC010000124.1:0-5607 GCA_049582025.1 Thiomonas sp. | reverse complement strand
GCACATTCCATGCCGGAAAACCCGGCAACCGTAACCGGCTGTGACGCCGGCCACTACCCCGATACCACTCTTTACTTCGTGCCGAAGATCCGGTCACCCGCGTCCCCCAGGCCGGGGACGATATAGCCGTGGTCGTTCAGGCGCTCGTCGATGGCGGCCAGGGTGATGGGTACGTCGGGGTGCGCGGCGCGCACGGTGCGCACACCCTCGGGCGCGGCCAGCAGATTGACCAGCTTGAGCGAAGTGGCCCCGGCACGCTTGAGGCGGGTGAGCGCGGCAGCCGCAGAATTACCCGTGGCCAGCATCGGATCGACCACGATGACCAGACGCTCGGCCATGTCCTCCGGTACCTTGAAGTAGTACTCCACCGGCTCCAGGGTATTCGGGTCGCGGTACAGGCCGATGTGGCCGACGCGGGCGTTGGGCAGCAGGTCGATCATGCCGTCGAGCATTCCATTGCCCGCCCGCAGGATGGACACCAGGCACAGCTTCTTGCCCGCGAGGATGGGCATGCGGCAGTCCGCCACCGGGGTGCTTACGTCCACCAGTTCGGTGGGCAGATCACGCGTGGCCTCATACGCCAGCATCGCAGCGATTTCGCGCACCAGACGGCGAAAGTTGTCGGTAGTGGTGTCTTTGCTGCGCGCCAGCGTGAGTTTGTGCTGCACCAACGGATGTTGGACAACGCGCACCTGGGGATCATTCATGCTGGGCCCTTTTTGAATTTGTGAAGTTGTCAGAAAAAGAGCCATTTTGCCCCATTCGCCTGTTTGCACCTGCAACAACGGAAACCATTGGTGTGAAAACGCCTGGAAATCGGCTCTACGGGTTTACACTGAGCCGTTTATTGATCCATATTGCGACGCAACAAAAACGATACGCCGATCCCATCACGGCAGTTCACTTGGAGACTCTTCATGCGTTTTTCCCTCCTGTCCATCATTGCAGGCTGTGCGCTTGGTTTGCAAATTCAGTCCGCTTTCGCCGCCCAGCCGACCCCAAATAACCCCGAAGTGCTGCGCGGCGCCTATCTGGCCAGCGCCAGCGACTGTATCGCCTGCCACACCGCGCCGGGCGGCAAGCCCTTTGCGGGCGGACTGCCGATGAATCTGCCCATGGACATTGGCAAGGTGTATTCGCCAAACATCACCCCGGACAAGCAGGATGGAATCGGCAACTGGACCTTCGAGCAGTTCGATGAGGCGGTACGGCATGGTGTATCGCCACGGCTGGGGCGGCTCTATCCGGCCATGCCTTATCCCTCGTATGCGCGCATCACCCCCGAGGACATGCACGCGCTCTACGCCTACTTCATGCAAGGCGTGCAACCGGTAGCGCAGGCCAACAAGGCCGAAGACATCCCCTGGCCGCTGAACATGCGCTGGCCGCTGGCGATCTGGGACCGGATGTTCGCGAATCAAACTGTGTACACGCCCGATCCAAAACAGACAGTCGAGTGGAATCGCGGCGCTTACCTGGTGGAAGGACCGGGGCATTGCAGCGCATGCCACACACCGCGCGGTCCCTTCCTGCAGGAAAAGGCAATGGAGCCGGGCGGGCCGAACGGCAGCCTGTATCTCTCAGGCGCACGGATCGACAACTGGTATGCCGCCAATCTGCGGGGCGACATGTCCGATGGCCTTGGCCGCTGGTCCACCGCGCAACTGGTGCAATTGCTCAAGACAGGGCGGACCGCCGACTTCACCATCGTCGGCAGCATGGCTGATGTGATCAAAAACAGCACCCAGCATTTGAACGACGGCGACCTGCAGGCCATCGCGGTGTTTCTCAAGTCACTGCCGCCGGTGCGTCCCAACTCTGCGATCAACAAACCTCAGGCCCCGCTCATGACGGCCAGCGCCAAGGCCGGAGAGCCGCTCTACACGGCGCATTGCGCCATGTGCCATCAGGCGCAAGGACAGGGCATCCCCAATGTGTTCCCGGCGGTGGCGCTCAATCCCACGGTCAATACCCCCGACCCGATCAACTTCATCCGCATGATGTTGCAAGGCGGGCATACGGTAGAAACCAAAGACAACCCGACGCCCATGGCCATGCCCGATCTGGGCGCAACGCTCAACGACACCCAGGTAGCCGAAATCGCCAGCTATGTGCGCAGCAGCTGGGGCAACGACGCACCCAACGTCAGCACCGGCGAAGTAACCAAAATTCGCAAAATCACCGCGAAAAAATAAGGCGCCCCCCCTTGCAAGCCCGGCGCTGCCGGGCTTTTTGCGTTTTTGACATGGGTTGTTGCAATTCAACGCACTTCCTCACCGCTTCGTTCAAAGTCGAGGAAGAGAATGAATGATGACATTAGTAGTGCGCCAAGCCCGCAACTGCTCATCACACAGGAGAGTCCCATGTCTGTACGTTCACCCAAAACAATCCTCCGCCACCTTGCCGCCGGCCTGGCCCTGAGCGCCACGGCTGTTGCAGCGCATGCCGCCGCTGCACCAGCGGAAGTCAAGATCGGCACGCTCTACGCGAGCAGTGGCCCGTTCGCTGTCGCCTCGCAAGGCCAATATGAAGGTCTGCAATTCTGGGCAGCCGCTATGAACAAGGACGGCGGCGTGTTCGTCAAGGCATTCAACAAAAAGATTCCGGTGAAGATCGTCGCCTATGACGACCAGAGCTCAACCTCGACCGCCACCACGCTATACAACCAGCTCATCACACAGGACAAGGTCGACATCCTCGTGGCCGACTTCGGCTCGGTGCTCACCTCGGTGGCAGTGCCCCTGGCCGCGGAGCATCACATGCTGCTCATCGACCCGACTGGCTCGGGCGCCAACTTCTTCACCAAGCCCACCGACTACCTGGCCGACGTGAGCATTCCGTCCAGCACGGTATGGCCCATTCCGCTGGCGAACTACATCATCAAGCAGAAGATCAAGCGCGTGGCCATTCTGTATGGTGCCAACGACTTTGACGCCTCGCAGGCCACCACACTCAAGGAGGTGCTGGCCAAGGCCGGCATCACGCCGGTATATGACCATGGCGTACCCACCACCGAGTCCAACTACACCGTGCTGCTGCACACCATTGCGGCAACGCACCCCGACGCGGTGCTGGAATTCGGCTATCCGCCCAACGACATCGCCTTCCTGCGCGGCCTGTCGCAAAGCGGCTTGCACTTCCCCATGACCTTCACCATCTTCCCGGGACAGTTGCTGAAGCTGATTTCCAAGAACGTCGGGGCGAAGGCGCTGAATTACACCTACACCTACCCCACCCCGCCGCTGGTGAAGTACGACAAGGTGAGCTACGGCATGAACACCGCCGACTTCATCAAGGCATTCCAGGCGGCGACCAAGAAGGAGCCGAACTTCCTCGACTGCGCAGGCTACAACACCGGACTGATCATGCAGCACATTCTCGACATGTCGCCGCAGTTCACACAAAAAGACTTCCACCAAGCCATCATGGACATGTCGGGCAAGACCACCACGCTACTGGGCGCGTTCGATGTCAACGCCAATGGCGCCCAGATGGGGCAGCATTTGCCGGTGGCGCAGATCGTGCCCGAAGGCGCAGGCAGCAAGATGGTTGTGCTCTATCCGCAGGACAAGGCCACCGGCAAAGCCGTTTACCCGGCTCCCAAGCAATAAGACGCAGGTCGGTGGCAAGAACAGTGTCCCCGCTGGTGTCCCGCACGACGGGACACCTCGGTTCCGGAGGCGCGCCGCCAGCCCCTCGCAAGCTAACGCAACACAGCTCAGGGAGGGCGTGTGGAACTGCTTGAATATGCTGTCATCGGCGGCATCCTGTATGGCATCTTCTTCAGCCTGATCGGTATCGGGCTGAATCTGATTTTCGGCGTCATGCGCATCATCAATCTCGCGCATGGGCAATTCATCGTGCTGGGCGCGTATGCGGCCTGGCTGGTGTCGCGCCATTTCGGCTTCAACCCGCTGTGGGGCGTGCCGGTCACAATTCTCGCTGCCATAGTCATCGGCTTTCCGCTGTATTACGCGGTGGTGCCGCGGCTGCAGCGCAGTGGCGACCCGGAGATGCTGTCCTTCATCCTGTTCTTTGGCATCGGGCAGATGCTCGAAGCGCTCACTGTGCTGGGATTCGGCGCTGATCAGCGCTCACTGCCCAGCGAGGCGCTGGGCGCAGGAAACATCGGCGTGTTCGGCCAGGACTTCCCGGATAGCTGGTGGTGGGCCGCGGCATTCAGCATCGCCGCCATCGTGGCGCTGTGGCTGTACTTCACCCGCACCAAGCTGGGCTATGCGACCCGCGCCATCATGGCCGACCGCGACGAGGCGCTGGCCACCGGCATCAGCGTGAACAAGGTGTCCTCGCTGGCCTTCGTCGCAGGGCTCGCACTCGCAGGAATCGCCGGTGTGTTTCTGCCCTACCTGCTTGGGTCGGTCTCGCCCGATCTGGGCGACGGGCTCACCACGACCTCGTTTGCCATCGTCATCATCGGCTCGCTGGGCAACCCGCTCGGCACGGTGATCGGCGGCCTGGTGTTCGGCCTGGGCACCATGCTGATGCAGACCTATTACTCCTCCTGGTCCAATCTCGTGCCGTATGTGCTGCTGTTGTTGATTGTGCTCATCCGCCCCACGGGCCTGCTTGGAAAGGCGGTGCGCAGTGTCTGATCGCTCCTTGTTGCAACGCTGGCGCTCCGGGCTCATCGTCCTGGCGCTGCTGGTGGCGCTGTTTCTGTTTCTGCCGCATGTGTACGGCAATGAGTCGCTGCTGTTCACGCTGATGACCTTCATCGTGCTGGCGCAGGGACTCAACCTCCTCTATGGCTTCACCGGCTACCTGCCCTTCGGCTATGTGGGCTTCTTCGGCTGCGGCGCTTACGCCACTTCCCTGCTGGTGCTGCACAGCGGCCTGCCGGTCTTGCTGTGCGTGCTGGGCGGCGGGCTGGCCGCGGTGGTGATGGGCCTGATCCTCGGACCGCTGCTGAGACTGTCCGGTGCGTACTTTTCGATCGCCAGTCTGGCGGCCTCGCAAATTCTGTATTTCGTGGTGTCCAACACCAATCTGGCCGACATCACCGGCGGACCGTACGGCCTGAAGATCGATCAGGTCTACGCGCCCACAGCCAGCTACCACACCATGCTCGCGGTGCTGGTGCTGGCCACGGCGCTGGCCGCGTACTTCCGCGTGTCCGCCTTCGGCATGGGACTGCGCGCCATGAAGCAAGACCCGGTGAGCGCGGCCATGGCCGGCATCAATATCGTGCGTGCAAGGCTCTTCACCTGGCTGATTTCCGCGGGTGTCGCAGGTCTGGCGGGCGGCGTCTACGCCTGGAACCTGTCGGTGTTCTACCCGGAGGCGGTGTTCAGCCTGCAACTCTCGGTGTTCGCCATCGTGTTCGCACTGTTTGGCGGCGTGGGCACGGTCATCGGCCCCATCATCGGCGCCGGCGTGCTGTACAGCCTGTACTCGGCCATCGGCATTTCCACTCCACAGTATTTCCAGCTGGTCTACGGGTTGCTCATTGTGCTGCTGGTGCTGTTCATGCCCGGTGGCGTGCTGTCGCTGTTCACGCGGAGGGGCATCCGTGTCTTCTGAATCTCTGCTCCAACTCCAAGGCGTGAACAAACGCTTCGGCGGACATGTGGTGCTCAACGACGTGAG
>JBAUTC010000123.1:0-13858 GCA_049582025.1 Thiomonas sp. | reverse complement strand
TCTCACCACCCTGGCGGCTTCCGGCTCGTTGCGGCCGGGCGCCAGACTGCCGTCGGTGCGTGCCTTGTCCGAGCAGCATGGGGTGTCCGTCTCCACGGCGGTGCAGGCGTATCGCACCCTGGAAGACCGCGGTGTGATCGAGGCCCGGCCCAAGTCCGGGTTCTTCGTGCGGCGTCCGCGCAGCCTGCCGCCGGTGCCGACTGCCACGCGTCCGCCAGCGCGGCCGGTCACGGTGGAGATCAGCGCGATTGCCGATACCGTGTTCGATGTTGCAGGCGACCCGGATTACCTCTCTTTCGGCGCGGCCTGTGCCAGCGACGATCTTTATGCCATCGACCGCATCCGGCGTGCCATTGCACGCAATGCCCAGCGTCATGTGGAGACCCTCGGGAGATATGCCACGGCGCCCGGACTGCCGGCGCTGCGGCAGGCCATCTCCCGCCGGGCGCTGGAACTGGGCTGCAACCTCGACCACCGCAATGTCGTGGTGACCAACGGCTGCATCGAGTCGGTGACCCTTTGCCTGCGCGCGGTGACTCAGCCCGGCGATGTCATCGCCATCGAGTCGCCCACCTACTTCGGCTTTCTCCGCGCCATGCAAGCCCTAGGGCTGCGCGCGGTGGAAATTCCCATGCAGCCTCGCACAGGGCTATCCATCGAGGCCCTGGAAGTCGCGCTGGACACGCAACCGATCAAGGCCGTGGTCGCGGTGCCCACGGTATCCAATCCCATGGGCACCATCATGCCTGCGGCGTCGAAAAAACGGCTGGCGGCCTTGCTTGAGCGCCACCGGGTCCCGCTGATCGAGGACGTGATCTGCAACGACCTTGCGCCCACCGAGGAAGGGCGTCGGGCGGTGCGTTCCTTCGACCGTAGCGGCAACGTGATGCTGTGCAGTTCCTTTGGCAAGACCCTGGCGCCGGGGCTTCGCGGCATCGGCTGGGTCGAAGCCGGTCGCTGGAGCGCCGAGGTCGCCAACCTGAAGCGCTCGTTCAGTGGCGGCGGCAGCACCGTGGTGGAATGGGCCGTGGCCGAACTGCTGGAACACGGCGGCTACGACCAGAGCCTGCGGCAGTTGCGCCGCCACTTCGCCGAGCAGGTCGACACGGCGCGGCAGATCATTGGCGCAGCGTTCCCGTCAGGCACGCGGGTGACCGATCCCGGCGGCGGCTACGTGCTCTGGCTGGAACTGCCCAAAACGGTCGATGCGATCGAGCTGTACCGTCGCTGCATCGAGCGGCACATCGTCATCGTTCCCGGGCCGCTGTTCACCACCTCCAACCGCTATCGCAACTGCCTGCGCCTCAATGCCGGCGCGCGCTGGACGCCAGAACGCGAGGAGGCGCTGCGTACGGTGGGGAGGATTGCAGAACAACTCGCGTCGTGAGCTGCCGACAGCAGGCGCGGCGCACAGCCGCCACTTTCGCGGTCACAGCGATGGCTGCGCCGCCGCGCCGTAGCGGAATCGGTGCGGGGAGGCTAGGGCACTTTCGATCCACCGCGGACCGGCTCGAACATCCCTTGTTCGGCCAGAGCGGTCGGTCACATTGCTGCATCAACAGACCGCTGTGGGCCATCACCGGCCGGTCGAGGCTGACAGCTTTCGGGTAGGCTATTCAAGTGCGGCAGCCTCCGATCATCATTGACGTTAGGCATCACAAGCACCAATGGCGGCCAAGTCCACGGGATCTCAGTCGCGTGAACGCAGCAGATTGCGGACCGTGCGTTCCATGAAGCTTGCCGGTGGTCGCTTGTCGGCCACATTCGGGCGTTCGACAGGGGCAGACAATGGTACGCAAACTCGATACCTCTGACTTCAGGGCTATCCGTATGGTCCTCGAAGGCAGCGACTTCGCGCTCGTTGCGTCCGATCGTGAAGCGCCCTCTGATTTGGTTGATCCCGCCGTGTGGCATGGGATCATGGACATTGCCGATGACGTAGCGATCACAACCACGGAGTGGCAGGGCAGCCGCATTGACCTCCTGCATGGTCTCTGGGGCGACTGGATTCAGGTGAGCCCCACGGGCGGCATCGTGGGCAATGCCATGTTCGACTGTTCGGATGACATGGCAGCGTCTCTTTTCTGCCTGATGCACGGCTTCTACAAACAGGCCATCGGCGCCTTGCGGGCGGCACTTGAAACGATGACGTTCGCCTGCGTGTGCGAGCTGAAAAAGGATCAGCAGCGATGGGAGAGTTGGCAGGCGGGAGACGACTTTCAGTTTGCTCGGATTCGTCAAGAACTTCGCATCTTGTCAATCTTTAAAACACAGGAGATCCGATCGCAAGCGAGCGTTGGTCAGACGCTGTTCGCGGACCGGAACGGGCAGTACACCGGCGGATGGGCGACCGACTTGTATGCACGACTTTCGAGCTACATCCATGGACGCGGTGACACAACGAACACAAATTTGTGGGATAGCAACGGCCCCATTTACAGTGCGAGGGGAATGAAAGTCAGCTACAACTGTTTCCTTGAGACCTATGCACTCCTGCTCCTGATGGCGAAGACTGCCCTCCGTTCTCTGACGATGCCGTCAAAGGCCAACTTGCTGTTTGACGCCGCAAATGCGAAGGACTTTCTTTCGCCTGCCGACCGACCTCTCTGTGTGTCGCTAGGGGCTGAACTATTCGAGTGAAGCTTTTCAGTTGGTGCTCAGATCGACGGGACTCGACCTCGGCCCCTGTTGGGAGGCCGTTTGTCGAGCATCAATGTTCGAAACGGGTCGAACATTGAAAGGCGAGGCCGAACAGTGCGAATGTCAGGTCTCCGGCGCCCAATCGCGCGAGGCGAATATCGCAGATGGGTCGAGAGCACCAGTTCGCCCGGGCTGGAAGTAGCCGCTGTAGGCACCGGCGATGCCGTCGACCGCTGCCCGCGGTATTGCTATCGTCACCTCGATAGGCGCCCAACGCACGCACTGGCCGAGCTCCGGCCAGTGACAGCAAGTCGTCAGAAGCGGGCTTTCGCATCACGGAATCAGATCGCCCGGCCTACGCTGACTGCGCCTCTGGCTCTGCGGTCAAAGCTTCGGCAAGAAGCATCCGAGATGGAAGCCTCGCATTGGCGATCGCAACTCTTGATACTGGATCTTCCCTGAGGGCACGAATTTCAACCCCGGTGCCTCAACGACTGTCAGGGCCGACGCCATATCGAGCCCCTTCAGGGCAATGTGCCAACTGGTCCTCGTCGTATTTTGGAAACGGCGCAATCGAAGGTGCGGCATCCCAACATGGTCAACCGACCAGTTCAGCGATTGCCTGCGGCACGCAACACGAGCACCGCGTTGGTGCCGCCAAACGCAAACGAATTTGAAATCATGGTGTCAGCACCGAGGCCATCGCGCGCCATGTTGGGCACATAGTCCAGATCGCAGGATGGGTCTGGCGATTGCAAATGCATGGTGGGCAAGGCCGTGCCGTGTTGCAGGGCCAGTAGAGACAAGACGCATTCCAGCGCACCCGCAGCGCCTAGCAAATGGCCGTGCAGGGCTTTGGTGGCGCTGATGGGAATATGCGGTGCGCGGGCGCCGAACACGAGTTTGATCGCGGCTGTCTCCGCGACGTCATTAGCCAGCGTGCCAGTACCGTGTGCGTTGATCATGTCGATGTCCGAGGGACCGAGTGCGGCGGACCGCAGCGCGGCGCGCATGGCAGCAGCCTGGCCTTCCATGCTGGGGCGGGTGATGTGGCTGGCGTCTGTGGTCAGTCCGTAGCCGAGAATTTCTCCGTAAATGGCCGCCTCACGGGCGACGGCTTGTTCCCATGGTTCCAGCACCAGCATGGCGGCCCCCTCGCCAAGCACCATGCCGCTGCGGTTGCTTGAGAACGGCTTGCACGATGCGGCGGGCTCGGTGGGATCGATCGCGGCGAGTGTGCGCAGCACTTCCCATGCCTTCAGGGAGCCGAAGGCGAGCGGTGCTTCGGCACCGCCGGCAATGGCCAGGTCAAGGCTGCCGCTGGCGATGCGGAGCCAGGCCTCGCCGATGGCCACCGCAGACGAGGCGCAAGCAGTCGAGTAGGTCAGACTTGGGCCGAGCAAGCCATGCTCCAGGCTGATCCATGCGGCAGGTGCGTTGTGCATGCCGAGCAGCACGGTGTAAGGCTTGATACGGTCTGAAGCGTCGCCATAGAGGGTGTTGTAGCCCTCATCGTTGCTCATGCAGCCGCCCATCCCCGTGCCCACGAATACGCCGACGCGGCTGCGGTCGCAGGCCGTCAGGCAATTCACGGCCGTGTCGAGCGCCTGCCTTGCCGCGACCAGGGCGAACTGGCTGACGCGATCGAGCATGCGCAGCCTCGGCGCGTCGAAGTCGTTCGTGCCGTCGAAGTGCTTGACGCTTGCCGCAAGTGGCGCCAGCAGGCGTTTGGCGAATGGGGCTTCGATGCGGTGAACGCCGGAACGCCCTGCATGGGCATTGCTGTAGACCTCGGCGGCGGAGTTGCCCAACGGGCTCATCACGCCGATTCCGGTAACGGCAACTCGTCTCATTGTCGCGTCGAATCTGGTGCGATTGGCTCGGTCTGTCCCACTTGGGGCTCGCCTCCGCGCTGCGCCGCGATCAACTCATCGATATAGCCCACCACGTCGCCGAGGGTCAGCAACGGCACTTGCTCTGGAGGAAAGGTGATGTGGAACACATCTTCCGCGCTGAAAAACAGTTCGGCCGCTCCGAGTGAATCGATGCCCAGACTTTCGAGTGTTGCCTCGGGAACCAGGGCTTGTGGCGAGAGTTTGTAGTCTTTGACCAGAATCGCGCTCAGGCGCTCAAGCGTTGTCGTCATGGCTGTTCCTTGGTGAAGCTTGATAGACCTCTGCCGCGTTGCCTTCCACTTCTAACTTCTGCTTTGCATAGAGACGAGAGCGCGGCGCGGCGTTGATGGCGCTAGGTGGAGGAGGGGGTATGTGTTGGCGCCCCGTCTTCGCGTTTGGCTGCATTCTGATCTGGTTCTGGACGCGCTGGCATTTGCATGGTTTTGGTTTTGCTATCGATGATGCCGCGCGTCTTGCCACTCCAGCTTGCGCCTTGCGTCAATAAACCAGGCCACATCTGGGCAGCGGCCATGAGCGCTGCCGAACTTGCCGGCCGCATTGCGGCGTGGGCGAAGGTCGCGGCAAGCCGCAAGCGTGGGACGAACTGGCGCCGCCAGGCCGTGGCGTAGTGCATGGCGACTTCGCTTTGCCAAGTTACGCTTGCCAGGCCATGGTGCGACAGAGCCTTGTGTCCGGCGCGGTCCAGCAGTTGGGCACTCAGCAGCCAGGCAGATTGCAGCGCCATGCTCATGCCCTCGCCAACGATGGGGTGCGCCTCGCCCGCTGCATTGCCAATGCGAAACATGGCGTCTTTGGCGCTCAGTCGAATGCCCGGGTCGAGCGGCCCCGCTGCCAGCCATGGCCCTTCGCGGTGGGCCGTCGTCAGGACCTTGTGCACGCCCACACAGGTCCGCCCGAGCCAGGCTTCGACTGCCTCACCCGCGCGCAGCCCTGGGTCTGCGCGCCTGCAGGCTTCAAGCCGATCACGGCGGACGCAGCAGGCCACGGTCGTGATGCCGCCATCGGCCAGCACCATGCCGCCGTAGCCGCCGTCCAGCGCGAGTACCGACAACAAACCTTCAGGTTGCGCTGCGCTGTGGAAATTGGCTTTGAAGGCAAAAAGGTCTGCAGCACGGCGCTGCAGTTGCCGCCGCGGACGGTCCGACGGCAGGGCCTCCCAGGAGCCATTGGCGGCAATGGCCACAGGCGCGCGAAGCGTCAGCGTGGTGTTCGACTCCACTGCACGGACCCCGATATGCCAGTCGCCCATGCCACCGTTCACGGCTTGCACAGCCCAGGGTTGCAGCACTGTCACGCCTGCCGCACCTGCCTGATCGCGCAACAGCGTGTCCAGGGTTTCGCGTCCCAGTGCACGTCCCCAGCGCTGACCTTCGACTCCGGCAGCCGGTAACCTGGCGAGCACTTGCCTGTCGCTGCGTAGCAAGGCGACCCGTTGCAGGTCGGGCCCGGCAGCGGCACGGAAGGCCTGGCCGATGCCCAGTGCGTCCAAGATCGACAGATTGCTCGCAGCGAGACATTCGCCACACACTTTGCGCCGTGGGAAATGCTGCTTTTCGATCAACGCGACTGACCACCCGGCGCTCGCCAGAAGGATGGCGGCAGTCGAGCCCGCCGGTCCGGCGCCGATGATGATGGCGTCGAATGTGGTTTGCATCAGCTCGCCCCTGCGCGTACGGCGGTGAAGCAGTGGCTGAACAACCCGGCGGCGTCTTCCTGCACCGTCCACGCTCCGTCCAGCACTGGCCATAGTGTGGAGAGTTCTCGGCTTTGAAATCCCGCATGCACGCTCAACACCGCGTCTTCGCGCGTGACGGCATTCGCGCCCACGGCGCCGATGAGATGACTGCCGATGAGCGCAAACCGTGCACGGCGTGGCTCGCAGGCCAGGAAATGGTTGCAGCGGGCGGCGACAGCCTGCAACAGGGATGTCAGTTGCCGGCCCTGGAAATGGTGCAGGAACAAGTTGGCGACGATCACGTCCCAACGGGGGTTGGAGTCGCCTGTGCGCTGCAGTTGATCAGGCTCTGCGGCCCAGTCCAAGACGTCGACAAGGGTTGAAGTGACCGTCCAGCCCAGCCTGGCGTATTGCTGCACAGTCTCAGGCTGAATGAGCGCCTGGCGATCGAGCAGCGTCAGCTCGACCCGTGGCCATGCCGGTGCCAGTGCCCG
Organism: Thiomonas sp.; assembly: GCA_049582025.1. Taxonomy (GTDB): domain Bacteria; phylum Pseudomonadota; class Gammaproteobacteria; order Burkholderiales; family Burkholderiaceae_C; genus Thiomonas. The sequence goes on along the minus strand of JBAUTC010000123.1, from coordinate 7,133 downwards.
GGCTACGCGCAGCATCAGGCTGCCATCGCCGGCGCCGAGTTCGAGCACGCGCAGCGGAGTGGCCTCAGCGCGCGGCATCGGCCATGTGCGCAGGGTGCGTAGCAGGATGGAGCGCGTGCCCATGATGCGATGCACGCGTTGCAGGTCACGCCGCGAGCGCATGGCGATGGGATCATCTTCAGCCAACCCGTCCAGGGTTTCGGCGCTGACGATGCGCGGCAGCGGCGTCATGCCTGTGCTCCATGCCGCCGCGCCATGAAGGGCCATGTACCCACGGCGTTCATGCACTGACCTCCAGCAGAGCCCCGTGGCAGCTAAACCCGGCGCCGAACGACGACAGCCACCACCAGCCTTGTGGTGCTTCGTCCGCCAACGCGGCCTCCAGCACGAAATAGACGAACGCGCTCGACAGATTGCCATACTCGCGCAGCATGGCGGCGCTGTAGCGCAGGTCTTCTGCCGGCAGACCAAATTGGCGCTCCAGCGCAAGCAGCACATCGCGCCCGCCGGCATGCATGATCCAGGTGCTGATGTCGCCCGGCTCAAGCCCGGCGCGCGCCAGTACGGTGCCGAAAATTCGATACGCATGCTCAGCCGCCAGCGACGGGACGGCACGCGTCAGGATGTTGCGCAACATGCCGTCGCGTTGCTCGAACATCAGCGCTTTGCGCTCTGCCGGCTCGATCAGCGACATGCTGTCTTTCCAGACGATATGCGGCCCGCCGCTTTTGGGAGATTTGGACAGGACGGCGGCGCCAGCACCGTCACCAAACAAGCAGGCGCTGATCAGCACGCCTGGATCGTTATCGAGAAACATTGCCGCGCTGCAGACCTCCACGCAGACCGAAAGCACATGCCCGGCTGCGCCCGAGTCAAGCAGTGCGCGGCCGAGCTGCATATTGGGCAGTGCCGCAGCACAGCCCTGCCCAACCAGGTCGAAGGCCAGGATGTCGGAACGCAAGCCCAGGCGCTCCACCACGTAGCCCGAAAGCCCGGGGCAGAGATGACCGGTGCAGGTGCTGACGATGACGGCGCCGATGTCGCCAGGCTTGAGTTCGGCCTGTGCCAAGGCGCGCTCTGCGGCCTGGGTCGCAAGCATGGGGGCGTTGTCGAGGAAACGCTGCGCCAAGGTGTTCGGGTCAATGGTGAAGACGTCACCAAGCCTGTCCACGGCAAGTCGGCGCGCGACCATGCCATTGTCACGTTGCAGAACCGTGCTGGCGATAAAGTGCGAACGCGCGTCGAGCCGTGCGAACCAGTCGGATTGCTGGAATGCGTCGAGACACTCCGCCTTGGTGTAGCGCGCCGGGGGCGTGGCCGTGCCGATTCCGCGAAAGTACATGGGTCGATAGGTCTCGAAAAATGCAGAAAATTGGGTAGCCTCACTGCGCCGCCGCCGATGCAGCCAGAAGCGATGGCATTGAGAAACCGGCTAGAGCTCAATGTAATGGCTGGAAGCTGAAGCGTCTGTGCGAAGTCGAACGGATTCTGTGGAGGCATCCAGCCGGTCCTACCCAATTCACTTAGGAAGAACTGTCTGTTGGCTCCGGGCTCGGCGCCGGCACCCATGTAAGTTAGACGCAGATTGCCCCGTGGATGTGTAACGCACAGTAAACATTGGAGATGGCGACTTGCCGCGGTCGAGGCCGGACTTGCCCGTCATCTTGAATAGCGGGTCATTGATTGGGCCTGGTACATCCTGTAAGGAAGCGGTTTGCGAATGAACAATTGCCGTCGTAGATTGGTGAGATGCCGACATCCTGCCTGCCTGGCGACGACCTGGAATACACCGTGTTCACAGCACTTCGGGCGCTTCGCGCCGCAGCGGTGCGCGACCTGTACCGATGCGTCGGCGTCCCTGCTGGCGACGTTGACACGAGCCCGGAAAAGGCAATCAATCGCCCTCGCGACATGCAAGTTCTGACGCGCAGGCCAAGACCGAGGCGGTGGCGAACGGCCGCCTTGCTTCTGGTCGCGTCCTGCATGCTCGGCGCCTTCGGCACACCGGCGATCGCCGCGGACACGACTTCGCCCGATGTCGTCACCGTGCATGCCCAGAGCGTGGCCCGTCGCCTCAGCGCCTACGGTCAGATCGAGCCGATGACACTCGTCCGGGTGCATGCGGTCATCGCCGGAACATTGAGCGGCCTGCGTGTCCTGCCAGGCAGCGCAGTGACCGCGGGCGAGGTGCTGGCGCGGATCGGCGGGCCGCGCATGCGGACTTTCCTGACAGCCCGCCAGCAGGCACTGCGCAGCGCGCAGGCGCGCGAGGTCGGCGCGCGCCAGGCACTGGAGATTGCGCGCCACCAGCTTGCAACGCAGCTGGCGACCCGGCAGGCGTTAGACGTCGCGAATAGCGAATTGGTCGTGGCACGCGCGGCGGTGCAAACAGCCGCTGCGCAGCTTCGAGAAGCGAAGGCTCTGCAAACCGTGCGCGCCCCGGCTACCGGCACAGTGATCGCCGTGCAGGCGGCAAACGGCGAACAGACCGTGGCCGGCCAGCGCCTCCTGACCCTGCAGCCTGCGGGTCGGCTGTGGATCCGCGCCGCGTACTACGGCGCCGATGCCGCGCTGCTGCACGTCGGCATGACCGCTCGCTTCCAGCCCTCCGGCGATGACAGGGCGATCCCCGTCAGGGTTGCCGCGATCTCGTCCGGCCTCGCGGCCGACGCTGGGCTGCGCGTCGGTCTGGTCCCGGCATCGCCTGTCTCCGCGGCGTGGTGGATGAATGGGCAATGGGGAACCGTCACCCTGGAGGGGCCGACTCGCAGCATGGTCGTGGTGCCGACGACGGCGCTCATTCTGGACCGGGGCCGCTGGTGGGTGCTGGTGCACACGTCCCGAGGAGACGCGCCGCGGCAAGTGGTCCCAGGTCCGGTGCGAGGGTGGAACACCTGGATCGCCTCCGGCCTGCACACCGGAGAGCAGGTCGTGGTGCGGGACGCCTTCCTTGAATACCACCGCGGGATCGCGCAGTCCTACCAACCACCCGATTGAGCCATGCCATCCGACGTTTCCGTACCGCGCCTGCTGCGGCGCCGCGTGCTGTGGCTGCTCGTGCTCGGCGCCGTGCTGCTGTGGGCCGTGACCGCCATTGTGCGAACGCCGGTCGAGGTGCTGCCGCAGTTCGACTATCCGCAGATCAGCGTCACCGCACACCTTCCGGGGACGACCGCGACCGAGCTCGAGCATCTGGTCGTCTCCCCTCTGGAGAGCCAGATTCTGACCTTGACCGGTCTGGGCAGCGTGCGCTCGGTCATGGGCAATGGCACGGTCGAAATCGACGTGCGCTTCCACCAGGGAAGTGGTGCGCAGGCGGATCTGCAGGCTGTCAATGGTGCGATCGATCGCGCCAGGAGCCAATTGCCAGCCCGGGCGCACCCGGTGGCGCAGATCATGGGAAACGCGATCAATGAGGTCGCCGACTACACCGTGCAGATCCCGGCGCAGGTCGCTCCCGCCCTGGTGCAGCGTGCAGTGCTCGCCAATATCGCTCCGGCGCTGCGGGCGATACGCGGGGTGCAGTTCGTCCACGTGTTCGGCGCTGGCACCGAGGCGCTGTGGATCCAGCCCGACCTTGGCGCGATGCGGCGCTACGGCGTCGGCGTCACGCAAATCGAACACGCGGTGCGGTCGCAGGTGCTGCTCGAACCTGGCGGCTACCTCACCCTCGGTCACAACGATGTGCTGATCGAGGCCCGCAACGTGCCCGTGACCGTCGAGGCGTTGCGAAGAATCCCCATCGCTGGACCGCGCGGCCCGATTCCCCTACAGGCACTGGCGCGCATCGTGCGCGGCGCCGAGCCGACGCACAACGCGGTCACGCTGGACGGCAGGCCCAGCGTGGCGCTTGTCATCATCAAGCAGCCCGGGGCATCGACCCTGGCAGTGACCCGGGCGGTGCAGACCACGCTGAAGCAGACGCTGTCCCAATTGCCGCCCGGCGTGCGCTGGGTGCGGACCTACGACCAGGGGCATGTGGTCAGTCTGGTCGGCGCGGACCTCGGGCGCAACCTGCTGATCGGCGCCGTGCTCGCCATGCTCGTGCTGTTCTGGGTGTTGGGCGCCGGGCGAGGCATCGTCGTGCTGGCCTTGAGCATCCCGCTGTCGCTGGCGCTGGGCATTGCCGCGCTGCATGCATTCGGACAGAACCTGAACCTGATGACCCTCGGCGCGCTGACCGTTGCCGTGGGCCTGCTGGCCGACGATGCGATCATCGTGCTGGAGAGCATTTACCACTGCTGGGAACGTGGCGACGCGCACTGGCAGGGCATCTGGGCCGGCATCAAGAGCATTGTGATCCCGGACGTCACCGGGACACTCACCAACATCGCCATCTATGTCCCGCTGCTGTTCGTCGGCGGGCTGGTCGGCCTGTTCTTCATTCCGTTCTCGCTGGCGATGATTCTGGCACTGCTGGCCTCGTTGCTGGTGTCGCTGACCCTCATACCGCTTGGGCTGGGCTTCCTCGGTGCTCGGCCAGCGGCGGGGACGCGCGGTGGCCAGCGCGCGCTTCGCCGGCTCCAGCAGGGGAACGAGCGGCTGTTCGAGTGGGTCGCGCGCGCGCCCCGGACCAGTCTGACGATCACCTTCGCCGTGCTGTTGATCAGCCTGGTCGGCCTGGTTCTGGTGCCGATCAATTTCCTGCCGCTGCCCAACGAGGGCGTGCTGCTCGAGTCCTTCACCCTGCCGCCGGGCGCCTCGCTGCCCGACACGCGCGCTGCAGTGCAGCACATCACCGGGCGCCTGATGCGCGACCCGGCGGTCGCACATGTTTACGCCCGCATCGGTGCCGCTTCATCGACTACATACACAGAGCCCGCCTACGCAGGCGAGATCGAGGTTGCACTCAAGCCCGGGGTGAGCGTCAACGCGCTGGACGCGCTTGGCGACCGCATCCGCCGCGAGTCGCAGATGCCGGGCGTGCAGCTTGCGGTGGATACGCCGACCATCGAGCGCCTCGGCGAGAGCCTCTCGGGCCTGCCGCAGCCCTTTGTGATCCATGTGTTCGGTTCCAGCGTGCCGGAACTGCGCAGGCTCGCGGAACGAATCGCGGCGCGCCTGCGCCGAATTCCGGCCCTGAGCGATGTGTTCAACAACGACGGCTATCCGGTCACGCAGCTGCAGATCGAGCCGCGGACGCGAGTACTCACGGTTCACGGTCTGACCCCTGCGGCCCTTTACGCACAACTCGAGCCGCTGATCGACGGCCAGATCATCAGCCGCGTGCCCGAGGGCAACGTGCCGCTGGATCTGTACATCCGGCTGGCCGACGCGCCGCAGCGCTCGCTCGACGACCTGGCGGAGTTGCCGATCCGCACCGCGGGCGGATGGACGCCGCTCGGCCAGTTGGTGCGGCTGAAGCTTGTCGAAACGCCCAACCAGATTCGCCACATCGCCGGGGCTCGCGCACTCGACATTCTGGCCACGCCGACCGGACCGCTGGGAGGCACGGAGGTCGCGGCGCGGCGCGCCTTGTCCAGTCTGCATCTGCCGCCCGGCTACCGCATCAGCTTCGGTGGACTGGCGACCGAGCTCGAGCAGGCTGCCATGGGCTTGTTGCTCGCGACGCTCGCGGCGTTCGCCATCATGGCCGGCATCCTGCTGCTGCAGTTCGACGGGTTGCTGATTCCGGCTCTCCTGCTGCTGGAGATCCCGCTGGCGCTTACCGGTGGAACGGTGGCGCTGGTGCTCAGCGGCGTGGGGCTGAATGCCACTGGCATGATCGGCTTCCTGACCCTGGTGGGCATCGGACTGCGCCACTCCATCGTGCTGCTCGACCGCGCCCGCCACAACGAGAGCGCGGGCATGCCGGTGGACGAGGCGGTGCGCGAGGCGATCCAGGTGCGCTTCCGTCCGATCGTGCTGACCGCAGTGACCGCGGTGCTGGGCATGCTGCCGACCGCGCTGGGACTGGGCGAGGGCGCGGCGCCCGAGCAGGGTTTGGCCGTGGTGATCCTGGGCGGGCTGGTGTGGAGTGCGCTGCGCAGCACCAACCTGATTCCGGCGCTGTATCTGCATTGGCGCCGCAAGCAGTTGGAGGGCCGCTGAACCGCTGACACTGATGGGGACTTGCCCGTTGCGGACATTCGTCTTCCAGGCAGCCGGATCACTGTGGTCTGGACGCCCCGGGCATCGGTCCAACTGCAACAGGAAATGCCGAGCGCGATGCGAACCCAAGTCATGCCGTGCCACGCGCAGGAACATCAAGGCGATTTGAATGCAACCGCGCCGACCGTGTCGCGAAAGTTGCGCTGATAGAGAAACAGATATCCAGCTTGGAAGAATGCGCCGAGCAAGAACGGGGCGGCCAGCATGCCGCTGTCAAACAGGTGGCCCGCGACGATGGGTCCGACGGACCGCGGAATCTGTCTCGAAACCTTTGAGACCATTCCCGCCAGGCCGCGCCGCTGGTTGCGAACCAGGCCGGAGGTGATTGACGCCCGAGGCCCGTTGGTCGCGCGATTCAAGGTTCCATGCAAGAGATAGACAAGCATCGCAACCGGCAGATTCGGGGCCAGCGGCAGTGCGACAAGCAGGCCGAGCGCAGTCACCCGAAATCCCACGATCACATTCATCAGGCCGATTCGCCTGACGAAAAGGGTTGCCAGCAGGGACGATCCGGCGGCAAGGAAAAACCCCATTGCCATGAGCGGAGCGATCCGGCCCGGGCCGATGTGAAACCGGATTGCGAACCAGTAGGAAACCAGGGGACCGGTCAGGCCGATGCCGGTGCCCTGGAGAAAATTCACAAGACTCAGTTTGCGGAGATTTGTGTTCTCCTTTTTCCTGACGCTTTTCTCCAGGGACGGATTGACGGGCTCGACATGGCGATGGTGATGATCCTGAGCGAAAACCAGACAGGCGAGCGACGCCAGGCTGGCCAGAAACGCAATATCGAAGATGATGCGAAAGCTTGCTGCAGGACTCGTGCTGGCGGGCGTCATGATTGCCGGAATCACGCCGCATGCGGCGCCGATTCCCATCCCGACAAAGCCCAGCGTCGTGTTGAGGCCCAGGGCACGCGTCCATTCCTTTGCACTGAGTCCCTGCGTCATCCAGGCTTGTTCAATCGCAGAAAACGGCCCTGCGGACCCGTTGGCACCACGGCCGAAGCCCGCCACGACCGCCGC
>JBAUTC010000122.1:0-18794 GCA_049582025.1 Thiomonas sp. | reverse complement strand
AGTTCCAGCCGTTCGGCCACCTGCTTGAAACTCTCGCCCAGGCGCTGTTCCAGCGTGGCATGGAGTTTTTCGTCGACGGTGGCACGCATCTGTTCGAGCTTCTTCTCGTTGTCGGCCTGCAGTTCACGGAGGCGCAGCTCCACCGTGCCGCGCATTTCGGTGAGATTCCTGTCAGTGGATTGGCGCAGCTCGGTGAGGCGCGCCTCGGTGGATTCGCGCATGGCCGTCTGGCCATGCTCGGCGCTCTGGCGGGATTCGAGCAGGCGCTGCTCGGTGGCATGGCGCAAGGCGTCGAGCCGCTCCACCAATTGCGTCTGCAGGGTCTGCAGGCTTTGGGTGTTGGTCTGTGTGAGCTGCCCCACCTGCTGCACCAGGGTGTCGCCTACCGCCTTTTGCAGGCTTTGCAATTGCAGGTTGACGGCATCGAGCTGGGCGTTCTGGGTCCGGGTGCTCTCGCCCTGCTGGTTGAGCAGCATTTGCTGGAACTGCGCCAACTGCCCGGCCTGCTCGGTGCGCAGACTCTGGCCGCTGTCCTGCACCGCACCACGCAGTTCACGCTCCAGGCGTTCGAGACCGGGCGCCAGTTCAGCGCCAATCTCGCGGCGCAGATCCTGCGAGCCTCGCAGGCGCAGCAGCAGCGCCCAGCCCATGCCCAGCAGCACGAGCAACAACAAGGCGACGATGAGAAGCAAGACCAATTCAGGGGACATGCGCGTTCAGCCGGTGACGGGTGTGAGCGGCGGCTGGCCCTGCAGCACCGCGATGAGGTTGTCCACTGCGAGCTGCGCCATGGCGCGGCGCGTGGGGATGCTGCTGCTGGCAATGTGCGGAGTGAGCACCAGACGTGGCGCGGCAAGCAGCACCGAGTTGACGACAGGCTCGCCCTCGAACACGTCCAGCCCGGCTGCGCCGAGTCGTCCACTCTGCAGCGCATGTGCGAGCGCCACTTCGTCCACCACACCGCCGCGGGCGATGTTGATCAGGGTGGCACCAGGCTGCATCCGCGCCAGTTCCGCCGCACCGATGAGGTGATGGGCTGCCGGGCTGTAAGGCAGCGCCAGCAGCACATGCTGGCTGTCGCGCAGCAGAGTCGGCAGGTCGCGGTATTCGGCGTGCAGGTCTTGTTCGATGTGCGGTTTGAGCGGCGTGCGGTTGTGATAGAGCACACGCATCCTGAATCCGTGCGCGGCACGGCGGGCGATGGCCTGGCCGATGCTGCCCATGCCGACGATACCCAGGGTGGCGCCATGCACGTCGGAGCCGGCGAACAGGTCGACGCTCCACTTGCGCCACTGACCGGCGCGCAAATAGCGCTCGGCATCGCCGACCTGCCGCGCCGCGGCCAGCAGCAGGGCAAAGCCGAAATCTGCGGTGGTCTCGGTGAGCACATCGGGCGCGTGGGTCACGGTCACCCCGTGTTCGTCGCAGGCGGCAAGATCGATGTGATCAACCCCGACAGTCATGGTACTGATGACCTTGAGGTCCGGGCAGGCGTCGAGGAGTGCCGTGTCGATTCGCTCGCTGCCGGCGATGAAGGCAGCATGCTTGTCGCGTAGGCGCTGGCGCAGGACCTCGGGCGTGCAGATGGCGTCGTCGGGCGTGGTCTCGACATCGGCCACGGCGCGCAGTTGATCAATGATGTCGGGGAACACGGCGCGGGCCACCAACACGCGGGGCGAAATTTGACCCAGAGGACTGCTCATCGGAAGAACACCAAGGTGAGAATGAGGAAGCACGGCAGAAGGATGGCGAACGACCAGCCCATATAGCCGAAGAAGGAGGGCATGCGCACGCCGCGATGCTCGGCGATCGCCTTGACCATGAAGTTGGGCGCATTGCCAATGTAGGTCACTGCGCCCATGAACACCGCCCCCGCGGAGACGGCGGCCAGCGTCGTGACCTCAGCCATGAGATGTGCAGCCTGACCACCGGCGAGATTGAAAAACACCAGATAGGTCGGTGCGTTATCGAGAAAAGACGACAGCGCCCCGGTCAGCCAGAAATAGGCCATCGCAAGCGGCTGGCCCTGCGCATCCGAGGTGAGCCGCACCAGTCCGGCCAGCGCCCCGCCCTCCCCGGCGCGCAGGATGGCGATCACCGGGATGATGGTGAGGAAGATGCCGAGAAACAGCTTGCCCACCTCGACCATCGGCCCCCAGGTGAACTGATTTTCATGGCGCGCCTGCCATGGCGTGGTGGCAAGTGACAGCAGCGCCACGATGATCAGTGCCGCATCGCGCGCGAGGTTCTGCAGTTCCAGGTGCTGTCCGAGGATGGGCACCGAAATGCCAGGCTTCCAGATGCCGCTGCACAACACCGCGATCACGATCACCAGCAGCCACAGCGCATTCCATGCGCCGACGATGGCCAGCGGGCTGTCCGGCGTGGGATCGACGGATTTGCGCTCGGTTTCCTTGCTCCAGAACCAGCGGTCTAGCAGGTGAAACACGCCCAGCAGCAGCGCGCACAGCAATGCGGTGGGAGCGAGCAGGTGGCGCAGCGTCCAGAAAAAATCCACGCCCTTGAGAAAGCCGAGGAACAAGGGCGGATCGCCCAACGGGGTCAGCGCGCCGCCGGCGTTGGCCACCAGAAAGATGAAAAACACCAGCACGTGTGCGTTGTGGCGACGGGCGTCGTTGGCGCAGATGACGGGGCGCACCATCAGCATGGCCGCGCCGGTGGTTCCCATGATGCTGGCAAGCACCGTTCCAATGACCAAGAGCAGCGTGTTCTGCGCCGGACTGCCGTGCAGATTGCCGCGTACGGCGATGCCGCCGCTCACCGTGTAGAGGGCGGTCAGCAAAACCACAAAGGGCAGGTATTCGTGCAACAGGGTGTGCAGGGCTACATCGCAGGTCGCTTGCAATCCAAAACTGATGGAGAAGGGAAGGAGGAACAGCGCCGCCCATCCCACCGCGATCTTGCCCTGGTGGTGATGCCACAGCTTGCCGGCAAGCAGCGGCAGCAGCGCGATGGACAGCAGCATGGCGGCAAAGGGCAGTCCCCACCACAGGCTCAGGGTCGCAGGATCAGGACTGTCACCACCAGCGGCAAACGACGTGGCGGGAAACAAGGCCAGCAGCGCCGCCCACAGCGGCAATACTCTGCTGCAATTAAGCCGCATCGACTATCACCACATGCACGCGGTACGGCCCATGCGCGCCAAGCACGATGGTCTGCTCGATGTCCCCGGTGCGCGACGGCCCGGACACCGTGCTCAGCGCCCGAGGCAGTTCACCCAGCTCGGCGCGCAACAAGGCGTAGGCGTCTTCGAGTGCCGGCACAATGCGGCTCGCCGGAACGATGGCGATATGCGTTTCGGGCAGCAGATGGGTGGATGCCGGCGTCGTGGGCGAGCTTGCCAGCACCAGCGAACCGGTCTCGGCCACGGCGCAGAAGCAGCCGGTGAGACCCAGTTTGTCTGCATCACGCGGCGGGAGATACTCCAGTGCCAGCCCCGCATCCGCCCAGGGCAGATCGGCCAAGGTTTCCCAGGCCACGCCCTGCGCGCCCAGCTCCTGTTCGCGCAGATAAGCGGCCACCGCCTGCGGCACGTCCTGCACGCTGGCGACGCGCGCCACTGTGGTCTGCAGCGACAACGCCTGCTTGGTGAACACGGCGACCAGATCCGCACCCAATGCGGGCTGCGGCCCGCGCACATGGCGGTCAATGTCCACCTGAGCGTCCTGCGTCTCCACGGCATGCAGCCCCTCGGGTCGCCCTTGCCGGGCACGAATCTGCGCCAGGATCGCGGCGCGGGCGGTATCGGTTTTCATCCGCTTGATTCTAGGAGGACGGCGCATCGACTGTGCCTGCGGAAAACGCCGACAGACATTTCGTTACCAACGCTGACCAACAGTCATGCAACAGATTTCTATCCTCTTTTACTCGCGTTCACATCCATAAATTCGACCTAGAACCAACCATGCACACTCCTCACACCCCCGCATCGCGACTCCGGCGCAATGCGCTCGGTCTGCCGCAGATCGTCGCATCCACCCTGGCCAATATCGCTCCGGCCATGAGCTTCTTTTTTGGCTTCGGCACAATTGTCGAAGGCGCCGGAGTGGCGGCGCCGCTAACCATCATCGCCGCCATGGTGGTGGTTCTGTTTCTGACCAATACCCTGGCCGAATTTTCCAAGCACCGCCCCAGCACCGGCTCTTTCGTCACTTTCATCGGCATGGGGTTCGGGCCAATCGCGGGTGCGGCAGCGTCAATCTTCGTCGTCTTCGGCTACGTCCTTGGCGCCTCCGCCGTGGTGGTGATTTCCGGCGGTTGGGCCCATGACACACTGCAGACCTTCCTCGGCCTGAACATTCCCTGGCAGATCTTGAGCATTGTGTCGGCAATCGTCGTCGGAATTCTGGTGTCGCGTGGCATTGGCCTGTCGACCCGTTGGGCTGCCGGATTCTTCTATTTCGAGCTCCTGCTGCTGCTGATCGGTGCCATCATCATGCTGACCAAGAATGCGCAGTGGATGAGTCTGGCGCCCTTTTCCTGGTCGCAACTCGCCGGAGGATTCAAAGGCTTGAGCCTGGGTTTTCCGCTCGCCATCTACCTGTTCATTGGCTGGGAAAACTCGGCCATGCTCGCCGAGGAAACCAAAGACCCGCGCAGCAACGTCCCGCGCGCCCTGCGTTCTTCCACACTCGTGATCGGCGCGCTCTATGTGTTTCTCGCGTATGCCACGGAAATCGGTTTCCATCACGACGTGAAAGCCATCAGCGCTTCCACGATTCCGTTTGTCGACGCCCTCAAAGCCTCTGCCGCCGGATTGCTCATCGTCGCCTACCTTGCGGGGGTGAGCAGCATCTTTTCGTCGTTGATCGGCCTGACAAACTCGCAGGCGCGGATTTTGTTCAGTTCGGGCCGCGAAGGTTTGCTGCCCAAGTTCTTCGGCCGTGTGCATGCCAAGCACCAGACGCCGCACATTGCAATGTGGACATTCATCGCCGTTGCCGTGGTGATCGTCGCGGTCTTCGGACGGCACATCAAACCCGTGGACCTGTTCGGTTATGCCGCAACCCTGGGGACGATTCCCATCATCCTCACCTACCTGATCACCAACCTCGCCCTGCCCGTTTACATGCGAAAGCATCATCGCGCCGAGTTCCACACGACGAAGCATCTCATCCTGCCGCTTCTGGGAACCTTGCTGATGTTGATGCCTTTGTGGGGATTGGTGGAGCCCGGTCAACCGGCGCCGTTCAATGTCTTCCCCTATGTCGCCATCGCCGTGCTGGTGCTGTCGGTGATTTACGGAATGATTCTGACCAAGAAGAACCCGCACCTCGCTCAGACCATCGGCAGTTTCATCGCCGACGAATAAGCGGCGCGTCCGCACCGGGGAACGGCCAGTGCCGTTCCCCGGTGTCAGGCATCCTCGCCGTCATGCTCGACGAGCTGGCTGACGGGAATCTGGAACACCTCGCGCAGGTAAGCGAGATACGCCGGGTCGTCGCACATATTCTTGCCCGGCGCGTCGCTGACCTTGGCCACGGGCTGACCGTTGCAGCGCGTCATCTTGATGACCATTTGCGGCGCGTCGTAGCCGAGGTCGTGCATGAGATTGGTGCCGATGCCGAAGGCCAGGCCCACGCGCGCATGAAACTGGCGGTAGAGGGCAATGACCTTGGGAATAGTCAGCAGGTCGCTGAACACCAGGGTCTTGGTGCGCGGATCGACGCGGTTCTTGGCGTAGTGGGCAATCATCTCCTCGCCCCAGGCGAAGGGATCGCCGGAGTCGTGACGGGCGCCGTCGAACAGCTTGCAGAAATACAGGTCGAAGTCGCGCAGGAAGGCCTGCAGCCCGTACACATCGGCCAGGGCGATGCCGAGGTCACCGCGATACTCCTTGGCCCACATCTCGAAGGCGAATACCTGGGTGTCCCGCAGCCTGGGGCCGAGCGCCTGGCAGGCTTGGAGGTATTCGTGCGCCATGGTGCCCAAGGGCGTGAGGCCCATCTCCCGGGCAAGCAGCACATTGCTGGTGCCTGCAAGCTGGGGGCCGAGACCGGTGCGCAGCCGCCCGAGCACCTGCGCCTGCCAGCGGCGCGAATAGCGGCGGCGGGTGCCGTAATCGGCGATTCGGCAGTCTTGCAACTCGTGGGTGTGAAGCAAGGCGATCTTGTCGTCAAGCCTGCTCAAGCCGGCGTGCTGATCGGCACCGGCGTGGGCGTGGCGGGCATGGATCTCGCCCACGATGGCCAGCACCGGCACTTCAAAAAGAATGGTGTGCAGCCAGGGGCCGCGGATGGTGATGTCGATCTCGCCGCGTGCGCGGGCCACAGGGTCGGCCGCCGGGGTGGCGCTGATGCGCTGGCGATTGAGCCGGAAGAGTGCGAGAAAGTCGACGAAGTCGCTCTTGATGAAACGCAGGCTGCGCAGGTAGTCCAGCTCATCGGCCTGGAAACTCAAGGTGCACAGGGCATCGAGCTCGGTGTTGATCTCGTCGAGCAGCGGCACCAGATCCAGCCCCCGTGTACGGCACTTGAAGCGGTACTCCACCTGAGCGCTGGGGAAGTGGTGCAGTACCACCTGCATCATGGTGAATTTGTAGAGGTCGGTGTCGAGCAGGGATTCGATGATCATGCGGCAGAGTCGGAAGTTGGCGTGTTGCTGCGCTGCCGTGACAGCGCCTTGGCCCAGAGCAGGCGCAGCACGGCGCGTTCGCGCTGGTCTTGCATGGTGTTGGCCTGCGCACGTCGAGCGCGGTCGAGGAGTTGCAGTCCGAGGCGAGCCTGGGCGTCGAGCGCGCCATCGCACTCGGTGAGATCGAGCGGCCGACCGGCGCCGGGCAGGTTGTCCAGCTTGCCGTCCTGTACCGCCTGCGCGATGCGGGCCTCACCGATCCAGGCCAGAGCGTTCATGCGGTGTGAAACCGGGCGAATTCCGCCACCGGCGCGCGCTCGGTGACGAGCGAGTTTTCGATGGCGGCTGGGTCCGCCCAGCCCAGCGACATGCCGCAGACCACCTGCTGCGCCACGGCGTCCAGTCCGAGTGCGTCTTCGATGATGCGGTGAAACTGGGTGAAGGCGGCTTGGGGGCAGGTGTCGAGTCCGCGCCCGCGCGCGGCGACCATGATGTTCTGCAGGAACATGCCGTAGTCCAGCCAGCTGCCCCGCTCCATCACACGGTCAATGGTGAAGATCAGGCCCACCGGCGCGTCAAAAAACAGATAGTTGCGGCCATGTTGGGCGTGCATCGCGGGTTTGTCGCCCTTGACGATGCCGAGCAAGCCGTACAGATCCCAACCCACCTTGCGGCGGCGGTCGATGTAGGGCGAACGCCACTCGCGGGGGTAGTAGGCATATTCCTCGGTGTGCTGGGCCGCCTGCGCAGGATCGTCATACGCTGCAAGGATCTGGGCCGATAGCCGCGACAGCGCCGCGCCCGTCAGCACGTGGACCTGCCAGGGTTGGGTATTGGTCCCCGAGGGCGCACGCGCAGCCACCTGCAGGATGGCCTCGATGGTCTGACGCGGCACGGACGTAGGCAGAAAGCGGCGGATGGAGCGGCGCGAGGTGATGGCTGCGTCCACGGCAGCTTGCACATCCGGCGTGGGCTGGGCTGCGTTTGCCCTGAAAATTGGCGGCGTTTGTGTCATAGGAAGATCGTCACGGTCGTTTGCACGAGTCTATCCCCCGCAATCCAAGCGGTGCCGGACACCGGGTTTGGGGGTGGGCAATCCGCGCAGGGTGGCCCATCATTCGGCCTGCCGAATTTGTGACAAGACATGACGCTCCGCGCGGGGGCACCCACCGATGAAACGCATCGCCCTTTTTGCCGATGGCACCTGGAGCAAGCCCGATCAGAACGACGGCAACTCCCCCACGCCGACCAATGTCGTCAAGCTCTCCGTCGCCGTGGCCGCGCACGATGGGCATGGCATCAATCAGGTCGTGTTTTACCAGCAGGGCCTGGGCGAACAGGGCGGGCTGTGGGACAAGTTCACGGGCGGCGCCTTCGGCATGGGCATCTCCGCCAACATCCGCGGGCTGTATCTGTTTCTGGTGCAGAACTTCCAGCCGGGCGACCAGATCTTCCTGTTCGGCTACAGCCGCGGCGCGTATACGGTTCGCAGCGTGGCCGGTCTCATCCGCAATTGCGGCATCCTGCGACCACAGCATGCTGAGCGCATGACCGATGCCTATGCCCTGTACCGCGACCGCACGCCCGACAGTCACCCGGACGCGCCGCATTCCGTGGCGTTCCGCGAGGCGTATGCCTGGCCGGACACCCCCATTGAGCTGATCGGCGTATGGGACACGGTGGGTGCGCTCGGCGTCCCGGTCACGCCGCTGCGCTTCTGGACCAAACACCTTTACGAATTCCATGACGTGGCGCTGAGCAGCCGCGTGCGCTACGCCTATCAGGCCCTGGCGTTGGACGAGCGGCGCAAGCCCTTCGTGCCCACCCTGTGGCAGACGCAGACCCATGCCACCAATCAGGTGGTGGAGCAGGCCTGGTTTCCCGGGGTACATGGCGACGTGGGAGGCGGCCAGACACTCACCGGCCTTTCCGACAGCGCCCTGCTGTGGATGGCCGACCGTGCCGGCCGCTGCGGGCTGGCGCTCGACGCTTCGCTGCTGCCGCCGCATGGCGACCCCGCAGCGCCAATGGGCAACACCATGACGCTGTTCTACCGCCTTCTGGGCGAACGCGAGCGTCAGCCCGGACAAACCAATCCTGTCGGTCGCGAGGGCGTGCATACCTCCACACTCAGCCGCCATTCGGCCCTGCCGGACTACCGCCCGCCTGCACTGGAGCGCTTTCTCGCCATGCGGCCGGTCACTTACTTGCCCTGAGCGTCGGCGGCCGACGCCGGCCTCGCCGCTGGCGGCGAGGCCACGGTGTCCCGCCCAGCGCTCAGTCCGAGCTGGAGCACAACGCCGTTGCCCGCTTTGTCTGCGGTTTTCGCGGCAGGCCCGACGTGCACGCGGGTCAAGGGCAAGGGCGTGGGCCCGCTGGTCAGTGCTGCCACCACGACCCTGGCACGCGCCTGCGCCAGCGCATTCAAGGCCGACTGCGGAATCACAACGGCCTTGGCCAGTTGCGCCAGCATGGCGTGCAGCAGGGGTTCTTCCGTCGCGTCATTCTTGGGAAGAGATTTCTTGAGCGCATTCAGCGCGCTGGTCGGGTGCTGGTCGAGATACAGGGCATTGATGGCATTGCGGGTGCGAGCATTGCCCAGATCCAACGGACCGGGGCTGGCGTCCGGAGGTACAGCGACGCCCAGTTTGCCCAGCACCTGCCGCCGGATCGAGGCATCCTGCAGCGCGGCAGTGTCGAGCGCAGCATCCAGGGTCGGGGGCACCTGCAACACCAACAGCGGGCGTTTGAGCAGCGCCGCAGATATCTGCAACAGCTTCTCGCGCTCGGGTGGTGCGAGAAGCGCACTCCCCGGAGCGAAATGCACGTCCTGCGGAGGCTGACCGCCGCCACCGCCAAACAGCGCGCCCAAGGCGCGGAACGGCGCAGTCACAATTTTGCTCAGAACATTGGAAATGGCCTGCCAGATGATGCCTCCATAGCTGAATTTGGGATTGTTCAAGTCGCCGTGCACCGGCAGGGCGATGTCGATCACGCCATTGCTGTCTTGCAGCACGGCGATGGCAAGATCGAGCGGCAGGTTCATCGCACCCGGGCTGTCCACATGCGGCCCCAGCTTGAGGCGCGTCAGGGTGAACTGGTTGTCCCCCTGCATCTGCGCGTTCTGGAATTTGTATCTCAGCTTCGCGTCGAGCCGCCCGGATTCGATGGTGCGCCCGGCAAACTTGCCTGAATAGGGCGAGATCGAGGTCATGTCGAGATTGCGGAAATCCAGGGTCACATCGGTGTTGTCGGTCGCACGGAAAGGCTGCACGCGGCCGCTCACCTTGACCTGACCGTGCTCATTGACCTGACCGTCGAGTTCGATCTGCGCGCTGCTGTCGGGTGCATCCGACAGACCGTTGATCACCCCGGAGAGCCGTTGCATGCGCACGCGGAAGTCGGGCTTGATGGACTGGTCGGTGAAATCGACGTCGGCGTTCTCGATGGCCGTACGGTCGATGCGCAGCGTCAGCGGCAGCGGCTTTTGCGCGGCGTTCGCCGTGGCGGGCGCGGGCGCCGCCTGGACGGGCTTACGTGTGAGCAGGATGGCCTGCACATTGAGCGTGCGGTCGGGGTTGATGACAATGTGGCCATAAGGCTCCACCGCCTGCAGGTCGGTCACCGTCACCGACAGGGGTGCGCTGCCCACCTTCAGCCCGTTGGCCGCGAGCTTGCGCCAGCCCAGGAATGGGGTGCGCCCGTCCGGCTCGACCAGCGCGAGATTGTCCACCTCCGCCCGCCCGTCATAGACCACTTGCGGCGCTGCGCCTTGCGCCGCGCGCAGCCGCACCGTGCCGTCGGCCGAAGCCGTACCGCTGGTGAGCAGAAGCCGGACATCAGGCTGCAGCAATGGACCAAACGGCGTCAGCGCGAGTTGCCGGACTTGCACCTGCATGCTGCCGGCCAGCGGCTGCGGCGCGATCTGGCCACGGCCACTGAATTGCCCGCCCTGCTTCAGCGCAAAGCGCACTTGTACGGGAACGGACTTGCGCAGGTCCAGGCTCAGATTCCGTGCGCTGGCCTGACCCCGCACCACATCGAGGCGGATGGATTTTGGCCCGGTGCGATCTTCCACCTCGGCAGAGACATTGCGCAACGTGACACTTTTGAGGCGCACCTCAGGACGCGCTGCGGTCTTGGTCTGAGTGGCCCCAGCAACGGCTGGCCCGGTCTGAAACGCCTGAGCCCAATTCAATCCATCCTTTGCCAGATCCACCTTGGCGTTCAGACTGTCCACATCCAGCGCACCAGCCTGGATGCTGAGCGCCCCCGCGCCGGGCAGGTTGATCTGCGTGGGGGCGAGTTGCAGGCTTTTCCAGCGCGCCAGCGGTTGCCGGGCGCTGTCGAGCTGCATGGCACCGAGCTGCAGTTGCAAGTCTTTTGCCTGGATCTGCGCCGGGCTGCCCGCTGGAAGCGTGGCGCTGACTGCTGTGTTCAGGTTCACATCCTTGAGCTGCAACTGCAGAGGCTGCCTGAAACTCTGATCGGTGTAGTCCAGCGCTTGCACCCGGGTGGCGACGCGCTGCACATCGACAGCCCACGCTGCCGTGGTGCCGGATGGCGTCTTGCTCGACACTCCGGGCTTGAGAGCAGCGTCTGCGCTCTTGGAAGAACCGGCAGTCATGGCCTGCAACAGGTCGATCTGTCCGTCGGCCAGACGCGTGAGCTGCAAGCGGGCCGCATCGAGCTGGAAAACGCCCAGTTGCACGCGGTGCCGGGCCAGATCGGCCTGCACGGCGTCAATCTCCAGCGTCGGCAAGGACAGCCACGGCGCCGCCTGTCCTTGCAGCGCCTGCAAGCGTGCATCCTGCAGTGCGATTTGAGGGAGCTGAAGGGTCTGCTTGGCCAGATCGACAGTGCCCGGCTGAGTCTGCAACGCCCGGACCTGGACACCCGCCTTGCCGATCTGCCCTTTCATGTCCTGCAGGTGCAGCGGCCCGAAGCCCGCCTGTTGCTGGCCCCAATTGAGTTGCGCGCCTTGCAGTTGCGCCGTTTGCAATTGAAGGCGGTTGACGCCCGACGCCGCGTCGAGCCCGCTCAGCCCGAGTGTCTGTATCGAGGCGGTACGGGCCGATCCGTCGATTTTCCCCTTGTCCACTTGCAGGGTTTTCAACTGGACCGAAGCGCCTGCGGCCTTGGCGTCGAAGGTCTGGATCTGCGCGCCCAGCTCATTGACCGCCCATTGCAAGCCGCCCTCGCCCAACACCACGCTGTATGCGGCTTGAATGGTCGCGGTGCCGGAAGCGATCTGCAGTGTTTTGGACAAATTGGGCACGGCACGCGCCGCCGCCGCAAGATCCAGCCCGGAGAGTTGTGCCTCGCCGCCAGAGACCAGCGGATTGATGCCGACATAGCCCTTCCAGCGCAGCCTCGCCTTCTGCTCCGGCAACACCAGGCTGATGGTGTACAGCCCACGCGCATTGGGCAAGGTGGACAGATCGTTGAGCTGGGCATTCAGCGGAGTCAGCCGGGTGGCGTAAGGTCGGTCCCGATTGGCGTCGGCATACCGCGCGGTCCCGCCTGTGATCTCCAGGTGTTCGATCACCACGCGCGGAATCGTGTCCGAGGGCTTTGCCGGTTTGGGACCGCGCTGCAAGGCACGCACCAACCCGTCCCAGTTCATCGCGCCCCCCTTCGCGATGGCGACATTCACCTGCGGCTGATCGATGCGAACGTCATGGAACGTCCAGGCCCAGCGCAGCAGGCTGATCGGCGCAAAATCGATGAACAACTTGCCGAAGCCCGCCAGCGGTACGCCCTGCGGCGTGCTGAGTTGCAGGTCGTCCACGGTGAGATCGAGCCGCAGCGGATCAAAGGTGACCTTGTGCACGCTGGCGCGACTGTCCAGTTGCGACTGCGCCAGCACGGGGAGGTAGTGCTCGGCCAAGGGCCCGACAGCGAGATAACCGAATGCCACATACAACACGAGCAACGCGGCCACGATCAGGAATGGCAGGCTGAGAAGCATGCGGCGCAGCGCTGGCCAGATGGGCGATGCAGTGGACGACATCGAAACCTCGGGGATGATCGGATGTGGTGCATTATGGCTCCGTCACGCAAAACTCTGGGATGCGCTTCAGAACCACGCATACGTCGCCCGGGCCCGCAAGCCGATACCATTCTGTAACGATCCGTCACACAACAGGACTTTGCTGAACTCATGACCGATAACGCCCCTGCTCTAATCCAATACGTCGGTGCCGCGTTGTTTGCCATCGCGGTAGTTCACACCTTCTCCACCAAGTTTTTCGAGGGGCTGGCCCACCGGCAGCCTGCGCATGCCGGGCTGTGGCATCTGCTGGGCGAGGTCGAGGTCGTATTCGGATTCTGGGCCATGGTGCTCATGCTGTTTTTGTTCTTCACCCTGGGACAACATGATGCGGTGGCTTACCTCGATTCGCGCAACTTCACCGAACCGCTGTTCGTGTTTGCGATCATGGTGGTCGCGGGCACCCGCCCCATCCTGCAGGCGGCGGGCGATGTGGTGAACGGGCTGTCGCGCGCCATACCTTTGCCCGGTGCGGTGACGTTTTACCTGCTGGTGCTCCTCGTCGTGCCCCTGCTGGGCTCGTTCATCACCGAGCCGGCCGCCATGACACTGGCAGCGCTACTGCTGCGCGACCGCATCTTCGGAGCAGACGTGCCGCTGCGGCTGAAGTACATCACCCTGGGGGTGCTGTTCGTCAACGTGTCCATCGGCGGCACGCTCACCCAGTTCGCCGCGCCACCGGTCTTGATGGTGGCCTCGACCTGGCACTGGGACCTGGGATTCATGCTGACGCAGTTCGGCTGGAAGGCGGCCATCGCGGTCACGATCAATGCCGCGGGCGCCACCGTGCTGTTCCGCCGGGAATTGAGCCTGTTACTGCGACCGAGACCCTCGGACAGCGACCTTGCCACGCTACGCGCGCCCGTCAGCGTCATCACCGTGCATCTGCTGTTTCTGATCGGCGTGGTCATGTTTGCGCACCATCCCAAGGTCTTCCTGCCGCTGCTGCTGTTTTTTCTGGGCTTCGTCACCGCCTACGCGCGGTATCAGGACCCGCCCATGCTCAAGGAAGGCATGCTGGTCGGTTTCTTCCTCGGCGGACTGGTGGTGCTCGGCGGTCTGCAGCAATGGTGGCTGCAGCCCCTGCTCACCCGTATGGACGCAACGGCGGTGTTTTTCGGCGCCACGGCGCTCACCGCCATCACCGACAACGCCGCGCTCACCTACCTCGGCTCACTGGTGCAGGGGTTGAGCCCGGAGTTCAAGTACGCGCTGGTGGCAGGCGCGGTCAGCGGCGGTGGCCTGACGGTGATTGCCAATGCCCCCAATCCAGCTGGCATCGCCCTGCTGCGCAGTACGTTTGACGAGGGCGCGGTGCATCCGCTGGGGTTGCTGGGCGCAGCCCTGGTGCCGACAGCGGTGGCCATGACCTGCTTCTGGCTGCTCTAATCTGCGGCATTCCTCCATTTCAGAGATCACACGCATGACAGCAGCAACTGTTCCTGACAACTCCGCGACCGCCGTCGCCTTTCTGGGCCTGGGCGTCATGGGTGACCCGATGGCCGGCCATCTGGCCCGTACCGGGCATCGGGTCACGGTGTACAACCGCACCGCCAGCAAGGCGCACGACTGGGTGCGTCGCAACGGCGGCGCATCCGCCCCGACCCCGCGCGAAGCGGCGGCACACGCTGCGTTCGTGTTCTCCTGTGTGGGCAACGACGACGATCTGCGCGCCGTGACCCTCGGCCCGGACGGCGCCTTCGAAGGCATGCAGCCAGGCACGGTGTTCATCGACCACACCACAACCTCGGCGGACGTGGCACGCGAGCTGGGCGTCGCCGCGCGCGAGCGCGGGCTGTGGTTCATCGACGGCCCGGTGTCCGGGGGCCAGGCCGGCGCGCAAAACGGCACCCTGACCGTGATGTGCGGAGGTGACTCCGATGCATTCAGCCGCGCGCAGCCGGTGATTGCCAGCTTCGCCCGCGCTGTCACCCTGCTGGGAGACAACGGAGCGGGCCAGCTGTGCAAGATGGTCAACCAGATCGCCATCGCCGGACTGGTGCAAAGTCTGTCCGAGGCCATCGCCTTCGGCGAGCGCGCCGGGCTGGATTTGCCCACGGTGCTGCAGGTCATCGGCAAGGGCGCGGCACAAAGCTGGCAAATGGACAACCGTGGCCCGACCATGATCGAAGGCCGCTATGACTTCGGCTTTGCCGTCGACCTGATGCGAAAGGACTTCGGCCTGTGCCTGAACGAGGCTCGCCATAACGGCGCGCGCCTGCCGGTCCTCGCCCTGGTCGATCAGTTCTACGCGGATGTGCAGGCCGCAGGCGGCGGACGGTTCGATACCTCGTCCCTGCTCACGCGACTGCGCGACAAGGGCGCTTGAGCCCTGCCACAAACGACAAAGGCCACCGTCGGGTGGCCTTTGTCTGTTAGCGCAGGATCACTTGGCGGTGTAGCGCGCGGCACTGACGGTGATTTCCTCGCGGGCTGCGTCCACCCCGGCCCAGCCTTCGGTCTTCACCCACTTGCCGGCTTCGAGATCCTTGTAGTGGTTGAAGAAATGCTCGATCTGCTTGAGCAACTCGGGCGACAGATCTTCGGGCTTCTGGATGTGACGGTACTGCGGCAGCAGCTTCTCCACAGGCACGGCAATCAGCTTGGCGTCCACGCCGGCTTCATCGGTCATTCGCAGCATGCCGATGGGGCGGCAGCGCACCACACAGCCATGCACCAGGGGGATGGTGGTGACCACCAGCACATCCACCGGGTCGCCATCGTCCGACAGGGTCTGCGGGATGTAGCCGTAATTGCACGGGTAGTGCATCGCGGTGGACATGAAACGGTCAACAAACAGCGCGCCGCTGGCCTTGTCCACCTCGTACTTCACCGGCGGCGCCTGCGCAGGAATTTCGATGACCACATTGAAGTCATCGGGCAGGCTTTTGCCAGCGGAAACGTCGAGCAAACTCATACACAGTCCTTATTGAAAAGAGAAATCAAGAATTCATTTACACCAGCCGCAGGCACTCTGCGACTCAGGCGGGATTGTTGCCGGGGGGCTGGGCCGGAGGCGCGCTTTCCGGCTGGGCCGGAGGTGCATTTTCCTTTTGCGGATTGCGCATGTCCTGCAGCTGCTGTTCGCTGATGATGTTGAACATGGTCACGACCTTGGAGACGCCGGTCGTGTCGCGCGCGATCCCCACCGCGCGGTCCGCCTCGCGTTGCGTGACGATGCCCATCAGGTAGACCACACTGTTTGACGTAGTGATCTTGAATGCATTGCCGAAAATGTCGTGCGCGTCAATCAGCCGGGCGCGCACCTTGGTGGTGATGAGCGTATCGGTGGCACTGCGATTCAGATCGGCCACGGGGCCGACGTCAATTTGGTTGAGCACCGCTTTGACATTGGGCACCCCGCGCACCACATCAGCGGCCTGGACTTTGGCCGCTTCGGTCGGCACTTGACCAACAAGCAGCACCTGCTGGTTGTAACTCACGGCCTGAACATTTGCATACCCGCCCAATGCCGTGCTGATCCGGTTATCGGCCTTCAGTTGAATCGTGTTGTCTTCGACGATCGAGCCGGCCGTGCGGCGATCTGTCGCGACGTACGCCGTGGTGCCCACCGCCCCGAGACCGAGAACGAAGCAACCCTGCAACTGCGTGGCCGCCAGCACGACGGCAAGGACACTGGCTGCGCGCCACAGACCGCGTGGCCGACGCGCCCCGCGTGCCGAAGAAACAGCTTGAGAGGGATTGCTTGCATTCATTTGTGTCATTCCGTGGACTCCGGTTCACCCATCAGGACCCAGTCTAAGCCATCGCAAAGACAGTGCAAGGTCAGCAGATGCACCTCCTGGATGCGGGCAGTGCGGTCGTTTGGCACGGCGATATGCACATCGCCTTCGCGCAGCAATCCAGCGACGCGCCCCCCGCTGCGCCCGGTCAGCGCCAGCACGGTCATCTCGCGCATCTGCGCGGCGCGCACGGCTTCGACGATACTCGACGAATTGCCACTGGTGCTGAACGCCACCAGCACATCGCCGGGCAGACCCAGCGCGCGCACCTGCTTGGCGAACACATGGTCAAAGCCATAGTCGTTTGCCACTGCGGTGAGCGTGGAGGTGTCGGTGGTCAGCGCAATGGCGGCAAGCTCCGGGCGCTCGCGTTCGAAACGCCCCACCAGCTCGGCAGCCAGATGCTGGCTATCCGCGGCCGACCCGCCGTTGCCGCAAATCAGAATCTTGTGACCGTTCGAAACCGCCGTGGCCAAGGCGTCGACCCCGCGTGCGATCGGCCCGGTCAGCGCCTCGGCCGCCTGGTACTTCAGATCGGCGCTGTCGAAAAAATGCTGCTGGATACGCTGTTCGAGCATGACGTCACGGGGATGTAAAACCGGCAATGTTAGGTCAACCCCGCTGCGCCCAGCAGGGGGAAATGAATCCGGCAGGTTCGAGCCGCGCGTTCAAGCGCCTTCAATCCAGGCGTACAACACAGCCGTGCCCACCTGAACGGCGCGATGAAGGAAAATGTGCGCACCCTCTCAGTCCTCGACTGAAAGCGCGCCTGGCAACCATTCCAGGCGCCCTGCGTCCAGCGTCACGACATCGAAACGGCAGACCGGCTCCTCGGGCAGCCGCGCCAGATACTGCCGCGCCGCCAGGATGATGCGTTGACGCTTGCGCGCGTCGATGCTGCCCGCCGCGCCCCCGAACGCGGCGTGACTGCGGGCGCGCACCTCGACGAACACCAGCGTGGCATCTGCAGCGCGCATGATGAGATCGATCTCGCCGCCGCGCACCCGATAATTGCGCTGAACCAGCCGCAAACCGCGCGCCTGCAAATCGGCGCAAGCCCTGTCTTCTGCCGACTGCCCCAGACGGCGCGCCGCGCGCTGTCGCCACATGTCCACCATGCCCACAATGCCCTCCCCCACTCATGCCGCGCTGGAATTCTGCGCCCAGCAGGATTTTCCACCCGCGCTCTATATGGTGGCCACGCCAATCGGCAATCTGGCCGACATCAGCCTGCGCGCCCTGGCCACGTTGCACCATGCCGACCGCATCGCCGCCGAGGACACGCGGGTGGCACAGCGACTGCTCGATGCCTACGGCCTGCGCAAGCCCACCCTGCGTTGCGACCAGCACCGCGAGGCGCAGGCCGCGCAGCAGATCGCCGCTGCGGTGGCCGCAGGCGAGCGTGTGGCGTTCATCAGCGATGCGGGCACGCCGGGAATCAGCGATCCGGGCAGTCGCATCGCCGCGGCCATGCACGCCGCAGGACTGCGGGTGATGCCCATTCCAGGGGCGAGCGCCGTCACGACCGCCCTCAGCGCCTGCGGGCTCGATTTGCAGGCGGGCTACTGCTTTGCAGGATTCGCCCCCGACAAGGCCATCGCCCTGCGGACGTTTTTGCAGGCAGCTCTGCACAACCCGCGCGTGACGGTGTTTTTTGAGGCGCCGCATCGCATCCACACCTGCCTGCAATCGCTGCGCGACCTCGCCCCGGATACCCACCTGGTGCTGGCCAAGGAACTGAGCAAGCAATTCGAGACACTGCTGCCCTGCACCGCGCAGAGCGCGCTCGACTGGCTGGATGCCGACCCGAGACGCGCGCAGGGAGAGTTCGTGCTGCTGCTGCAGCCGCAGACCATTGCGGCCGAACTCGATGCCAAGGCTGTGACACTCTTGCGGCGATTGGCGCAGGAGTTGCCCGCATCCCGGGCGGCATCAGTCGCCGCCGATCTCACCGGACTGAAGCGCGATGTGCTCTATCGCTGGCTGCTCGACCACAAGGACTCTACGGCGACGTAAACGCTGGGCTCACACCGGCTCCGGAAACGCACCCGTCCAGATCTCCACCCGGTTGCGCCCGGCCTGTTTGGCACGATACAGCGCCTGATCCGCGCGGTCGAGCAACTCGTCGGCACCCGTGATGGACGCGGTCGGCAGGAACTCGGCAATGCCGATACTCGCTGTCAGCGTCATGCCCGCCTGCGGCGCATCTGGCAGGCAACTGGCCTCCTCGATGGACAGGCGCAGGCGCTGCGCCACGTCGAACGCCACCTGCCGCGTCGTTTGCGGCAGCAGAATGGCGAACTCGTCTCCGCCCAGCCGTCCGCACACGTCCAGGCCGCGCAATTGCTGCAAGCAGGTCTGGGCGAAACAGCGGATCACCGCATCGCCCCCCTGGTGGCCGATGC
>JBAUTC010000121.1:0-6719 GCA_049582025.1 Thiomonas sp. | reverse complement strand
CGCCTGATGGGCATGTTCCCGCCCGTGGTCACCGGGTCGGTGATCACCATCATCGGCATTTCGCTCATGCAGGTCGGCATTCAGTGGGCGGTGGGCGGCGCGTGGCTCAAGCCCATGATTCCTGATGCGTCACCGCAAGCAGTCGCGGGCAGCATGGTGCCCAACCCGGCTTATGCCTCGATGGAGAACCTGGGCATCGCCTTGTTCGTGCTGGTGGTCATTCTGGTCATCAGCAAGTATGGTCGCAACTTCCTGAAGAACATCTCGGTGCTGGCGGGGCTCGTTGCGGGCAGTGTGGTGGCGGCGCTGCTGGGTCTGATGCACTTCGATCAGGTGGCCAAGGCCGATGCGTTTCATCTGGTCGTGCCGTTTCAGTTTGGCGCGCCGAAATTCGCCATCGGCCCGATCGTGACTCTCTGCGTGGTGGAACTGGTGGTGTTTGTCGAATCGGCCGGCATGTTCTTTGCCCTCGGCGACATCGTCGGACGCAAGGTGGGACGCACCGAGCTGGGGCGCGGTCTGCGGGTCGACGCCTTGGGAACCATTCTTGCCGGCATGTTCAACACCTTTCCCACCACCTCGTTTTCGCAGAATATCGGCCTGGTGGGCATGACTGGCGTGCGCAGCCGCTGGGTGACGGTGACTGGCGGAATCATCATGCTGCTGCTGGGCCTCATTCCCAAACTTGGCGCGTTGGTGGCCGCCATTCCTCAGCCGGTTCTTGGCGGCACGGGCATCGCCATGTTCGGCATGGTGGCTGCCACCGGGATCCGCATCCTCAGCGAAGTGGATTGCAAGAGCGATCGCAACAACCTGCTCATCGTGGCCCTTGGCATCGGGTTTGGCATGATTCCACTGGTTGCTCCGCAGTTCTTCATGCACTTCCCCGCCGTGCTCGCACCCATGTTGCATAGCGGCATCCTGCTCACCGCCGTGGTCACTTTTGTGCTCAATGCCTATTTCAACGGATTCGGACGGCTGGATGCCAAGGCACTTCGGGAGCTGGGAAATTCCGCCGAAGTGGCGGCCAAATCGCCTTGACGCCGCGCCCCGGACGGGCGCTTCTGTACGGGGCCGGCTCTGCTATGGTGCCAAGCTGACCTATCCATGACGTGTACCCGGATGCAGCTTCTCGTTCTTGATGTCGGCAATACCCGGCTGAAATGGGGCCTCTACGACAATCTGTACCCCGGTGCGGATGCGCTGGCCAGCGGCGCTTTGCTGCTGGAAGAAGTCGATCAACTCCGCCATGCGCTGCAGCGTTGGCCGCGGCCCAAACGGGTTATCGGCTGTGCCGTGGCTGGGGCGGTGGTGACGGCGCGCGTCTGCGCCGAGCTGGACGCGTTGGGGCTGCAGTGCAACTGGATCAGCGCGCAGGCCGCGCAATGCGGCGTGCGCAACAGTTACGCGGTGCCGTCCTTACTGGGGGCGGACCGCTGGGCGGCGCAACTCGGCGCGCGCCAGCGCGTGCCGGACCAGGCGGCAATGGTCATCAGCGTGGGTACGGCGGTCACGATCGATTGCCTCAGCCGCGACGGGGTGTTCATCGGCGGCATCATCCTCCCCGGCTTCGGGCTGATGCTCAAGGCGCTTGAAATGGGCACCGCAGGCCTGCGCGTGCCTGAAGGCGAGATTTGCGACTTTCCAACGAATACCAGCGATGCGCTGATGACCGGCGGTGCATTGGCCATCTCGGGCGCTGCACGGCAGATGCATGCACGCCTGCAGGCGCGTGAACAACAAAGCCGGGTGACGGTGCTGCTGACCGGCGGCGCGGCGCCCAAGCTGCACGACGCGCTGGGCCTGCCGCATCAGGATGTCGAACACCTGGTGTTCGAGGGCCTGCTGTGCATCGCAGCGCAGCAGGCGGCGTGAACCGTTCCTAGAGCACGTAGCGCGACAGATCTTCGTCCCGGGCGATGTCGCCCAGGCGTGCGTTCACCATGTCGGCATCCACCTGCACCGTGCTGTGCTGCGCACCGTCGGCATGGAAGGACACTTCTTCGAGCAGTCGCTCCATGACTGTGTGCAAGCGCCGTGCGCCGATGTTCTCGGTTTTTTCGTTCACCTGAAACGCGACCTCGGCCATGCGGCGGATGCCCTCAGCGGTGAACTCGACCCTCACGCCGTCGGTCGCCAACAAGGCGGCGTACTGCTTGGTCAGACTTGCGTCGGTGCTGGTGAGAATGGCCTCGAAGTCGGCCACCGAGAGCGACTCCAGCTCCACCCGGATGGGAAAGCGCCCCTGCAGTTCGGGAATCAGGTCAGAGGGCTTGGCCACATGAAACGCCCCGCTGGCGATGAACAGGATGTGGTCGGTGCGCACCATGCCGTACTTGGTGCTCACGGTCGTGCCTTCCACCAGCGGCAGCAGATCGCGCTGCACGCCCTGGCGCGACACATCGGCGCCCTGCGTATCGCTGCGCGAGGCCACCTTGTCGATCTCGTCCAGGAACACAATGCCGTTCTGCTCGACCGAGCGCAGCGCGCCGGTCTTGATCTCTTCTTCATTGACCAGCTTGGCGGCTTCTTCGTCGATCAGCAGCTTTTGCGCCTCGCGTACGGTGAGCTTGCGGGGCTTGCTGCGCGTCTGGCCCATATTGGCGAACATGGAGCGAATCTGCTCGGTCATGTCCTCCATGCCGGGCGGCCCCATGATGTCCACGCTGGCCGGATGCACCGCGATGTCGATCTCGATTTCCTTGTCGTCGAGCTGGCCTTCGCGCAGACGCTTGCGCAGCAGTTGCCGCGTGGGGTTGGTTTCGGTGATGGATGCCGAGTGCCCGTTGGCGTCTGCAGGCGCGGGCAGCAGCACGTCGAGGATGCGGTCTTCGGCGTGGTCTTCAGCCCGGGTGCGCTGCTGGCGCATCGCGGTCTCGCGCGCCAGCTTCACGGCGGCTTCCATCAGGTCGCGGATGATGGTGTCCACATCGCGCCCGACATAGCCCACTTCGGTGAACTTGGTCGCTTCCACCTTGATGAACGGTGCATCGGCCAGTTTGGCCAAGCGGCGCGCGATTTCGGTCTTGCCCACGCCGGTGGGGCCGATCATCAGGATGTTCTTGGGCGTGATTTCATGGCGCAGCGGCTCGGCGACCTGCTGACGGCGCCAGCGGTTGCGCAGCGCAATGGCCACGGCCTGCTTGGCCTTGGCCTGGCCGATGACAAAACGGTCGAGTTCGGAGACGATTTCTCGGGGAGTCATGTTCATGGAATTACTCGCCCAGGGTTTCGATGGTGTGCGATTGATTGGTGTAGATGCAGATGTCGCCCGCGATCTGCAGCGACTTGGCCACGATCTCGCGCGGGTTCAGCGTGGTGTGCTCCAGCAGCGCGCGCGCGGCAGACTGGGCGTATGCCCCGCCCGAGCCGATGGCAACGATGCCATATTCCGGTTCGAGCACATCGCCATTGCCGGTGATGATGAGCGAGTGTTCGGCATCGGCCACTGACAGCATGGCCTCGAGGCGGCGCAACATGCGATCGGTGCGCCAGTCCTTGGCCAGCTCGACAGCGCTGCGCAGCAATTGCCCCTGATGCTTGTCCAGCTTGGACTCAAAGCGCTCGAATAGGGTAAAGGCGTCCGCCGTGCCACCTGCGAAGCCCGCGAGGATCTGGTTGTTGTAGAGCCTGCGCACCTTGCGCGCGGTGGATTTGACGACGATGTTGCCGAGGGTCACCTGACCGTCGCCGCCGAGGGCAACGGTAGACCCACGACGCACGCTCAAAATGGTGGTGCCGTGATATTGATCCATGCGCTGATGTAGAGGTGTGCGGGGAAAACTCAAGAGGTCCGGTGTGTTCTTGTCAACACGCCGATGCGCGGCGCAAAGCAATTGCCGCCGAAGAGTCAGTCGCGGCGCAACTGAATGAGCGCGTGCTCATGCAGGCCGAGAATGCTGAACAATCCGGCGATGAGCCGGTGCACGCCGGTAAATTGCAGGGTCTTGCCCGCATCGTGTTGCATCATGGCCCAGTTCAACAGGGCGCCAGCGCTGGAAAAGTCGATACGACGCAACTGGCGCAGGGAAATGCTCAACTGCTCATGCGCCTTTGCAGCCTGTTCCAGGGGACTGAGGAAAAGGCTCGAACTGCCCAGAATTTCGCCACTGAGATGCAGTTGTGCCGAGCGTGATCCGCCATGTCCGAGCACGGATTGCGGGCTGAGTCCGGAGTTCTGGAATTCTGGACTCACGGTCGATGTCGCGGGTTTGGCGGCTGCTTCCACCCCTGCCAGTTCGACCCTAGCGTGACTGGCTTCCCAAGTTGGCGGGGAAATTTCGTAGGTCACGCAATAGTCGAGGGCGATGGCGTCAAAATCGTCCTGCTGGTTCACAAGTCGTAACAGCTCCAGGCGCAGCGCCCACCATTGCTGATCGGCCTCGCGCTGCATGGCCGGAGCCTGCGACTGGCAGAGGGCAATCAAGGTGTCGGCGCCTTGCAATGTGATTGTGCAGGCCGTCTGGTTGAGTCTTTGCAGCGCTTCGATCATCGCGGGCAGGGCGCCCGTGGCAATACTGCGAACCTCCGAGAAATTCAGTTCGATGGCAGACGGATTGTTGAGCAAGAGTTTGCCCAGGCGCTCGCCCTGAACTGGATCAATGTTTGCCGAAAAGGTGATTGAGGGTTTGAAGCTGCTTTCAGCAGGCTTGGCTGCACTTGCGGTGGCAGGCAGGCCATCATCGGTCATCGGCGCCGACGTCTGGAAGCGGCTGACAAAGTCGACGACCAGAGCCTCGAACTTGTCGATTTGCCCCGACGCGCGGAACAGATCGAACAGCGCCAGCCACAGTTCCTTTTCGGAGCCGAGGTCCTGCGAGTTGGAAATGGCATCGCGCAAGGCAGATTCTGCTGCGGCATCGTCGCCGTTGGCAAAGTCCATCACGGCCTGATCGAATAGCGGGTTGGAACTCAGCGCCTCGTGAACTTCCACCGCAAAGAACGCGCTGGGCATGAAGTCATTGCTCGACCGCAGCCAGTTGTCGCCGGTTGCTGTTGACGTCCGCGTCGACATGGCGTCTGCGCTCAAGCGAGTGGCGGCGGCAAGCGTGGGCTGTTCGTCAAAGGGCACGGCTGGAGAGTCCTGCCTGCCTGCTGTTGCTTGTGGAGCAGAGACAACAGGGGCCATCGGTGCATAAACCGGGGGCGGCGTGGGAGCCCCACCGGACGTCGGCCCGGCTTTGGAGAGGGCAGCTGTCGTCGAGGGCAGGGGAGTGCCGCCCGGTTTCGTCATCAAGGTCGTGTCAGCGTAGGCTGTGTCCACTGTCCAGCGCACGGGACCACTACTGCCTGCGGTGTCCGGTGAAAGCGAGCCTGCCGTGACCGGCGGGACCGAGGTGACCGAAGGCGCGGGCGTGGGACTTGGCGCGACCGGCATCGGACGCGTCACAGGTGGGCGTGGCCGAGCCGATGGCGGTACGTGGTCCCCCGCCATCGACTTCTCGATTTCGTTGATTTTGCGCAGGGTCGCGTCGCGGTCCTGTACTGGCGCAGGCTGCGACGTCAGTTCTGGAACATTGGTCTGGAGGCTGTCGTCCATTCCCAGATCGGTGGTTTCGCGCTTTCGCAGTTTGCGCAGGCCATCGAGTTCGCGTTTGCGGATGAAATCATCCTGGCGTTTCTGGTCTTCTCGAGCCTTGACCTTGGCGAGGCTTTCATGCTCCTGGAGGGCCTGATCATCAGTCAGCGACCAGTCGCGGGTCGGGTTCTTGACAAAAGAGCCCACCCGCTTCCAGAAACCACCTGATCCTGAACTGCTCATGCTGCTGATGTCTCTGTGGCGCGCGTCCAGGCAGATGGCCGCATGCGCGCGAACTTGGTTTAGTCGTTGAACATTTTCTGCTTGAGCTCTCTGCGCTGCTGCGCTTCGAGCGACAAGGTCGCGGTCGGCCGTGCCAGCAAACGACCGATGCCGATGGGCTCGCCGGTCTCTTCGCACCAGCCATATTCGCCACTGTCGATCCGTTGCAAAGACTGATCGATCTTTTTCAACAGCTTGCGCTCGCGGTCACGCGTACGCAGTTCCAGTGCGTGTTCTTCTTCGATGGTGGCGCGATCGGCCGGATCCGGCACCAGCAGGGTGTCTTCGCGCAGATGTTCGGTGGTTTCGCCTGCACTCTTGATCAGGTCATTGCGCATGCCGGTGAGCAGGCGCTTGAAATACTCGAGCTGCACCTCGTTCATGTACTCGGCCTCCGGCATGGCCAGCAGGTCTCGCTCCGTCAGGTCGGCGGCAGATTTGCTTTTCCAGGCATTGGCATGCTTGGGGTCGGATTTTCTTGGGGTTGGTTCGATGGTTGTGCTGCTCATGGAACTTCTGTCGAGTCGAATGGGTTCCGGCGACCCCATGGCCGCCGACAAGGGCTTTGCGGCGTGGAGTTTACTCATGCCAGAAGACGAGGACCGCCGAAGGGCTGGGCCGGTCGTGGTTTTTTTTGCGGGAGCGGCAGGCGTGCTCGGGGCGACAGCGCTTGCCGCAACAGGCTTGGAGGTTTTGACCTCGGGAGCGTTGTCCGCGGGCGCGGGTTTGGCCTTCCCGCCGACTTGTTGTTTGACTGCGGATTTTTTCTCTGACGCGTCCGATGACTTCTTGTCCGACGCTGCGACCGCTTTTTGAGGCGACTTAACCACGAAAATCCTCCCGAACTTTCCCATCCGACGGCAAATCGCCGCCTGTGTTGCCGCTGTGCAATTTTTCTGCGCGAGAGCACCCGCAGCAG
>JBAUTC010000120.1:0-7669 GCA_049582025.1 Thiomonas sp. | reverse complement strand
GCTCAGCTCGTTTGCCATGGCTCAGTCGCTGATCGGCATGTGGCTCAAATCGGCATCGGCGCCAACAACCCAGCATTTGGCTTGACTGGCGATGGCAGCGGTCGTGCCTGGATCAGCGAGGATCCTCGGATCCGTGATCTTGGACAGATGCACCCGCACCGATGGCTGGGTGTGGCGAAGCATGCGGTCCGGAAAATCGATCTCGCCGAACCAATCGATCCGCCAGAAATCCGCGCCTCGCGGAAACGCGCTGATCAGGAGATCATGTGCATGTCCGACTGAAGTCATTCGGCGACGTCAGCGTTACCTAGGGAAATCCAAGTTCCCGACGCAGGCTCTTGACCGTCATACCCATCGATATGGCTAGGGCAACGCTGATCCTGCGCATGTCTCAAAGAGAATAGAGGGTGCGTTCTCACTTCGATTTTTGACATCCACTTCGCTATTTTTCTATCCATTTCGCTAATTTTTCATTCACTTCGCTGTGTCGACAACAACACCCGCGGCATGCGCCTGTTGATCCGCGTGATAACTGCTGCGCACCAGCGCCCCAACCGCTGCATGCGTGAAGCCCATGGCCAGCGCTTCGCGCTCGAACATCGCAAAGGTGTCGGGGTGTACATAGCGCGCAACGGGCAGGTGGTGGCCGGTGGGGGCGAGGTACTGCCCGATGGTGAGCATGTCGATGTTGTGCGCGCGCATGTCGCGCATCACGTCCAGGATCTCGTCATCGGTTTCGCCCAGGCCAACCATCAGCCCGCTCTTGGTCGGGATGCCCGGATGCCGCACCTTGAAATCGGCCAGCAGCTTGAGGGAATGCGCATAGTCCGCACCGGGCCGGGCCTGCTTGTACAGACGCGGCACGGTTTCGAGATTGTGATTCATCACGTCGGGCAGACCGGCTCCGAACAGGTCCAGCGCTTTGTCCAGACGGCCGCGAAAATCGGGTACGAGCACTTCGATCTGGGTGGATGGCGACAGCGCGCGGGTGGCCTGGATGCAATCGACGAAATGCTGCGCGCCACCGTCTCGCAGGTCGTCGCGGTCGACGCTGGTGATGACCACGTAACGCAGTTGCATTGCAGCGATGGCGCGCGCCAGATTGTCCGGCTCCGAGGTGTCGAGCGGGTCGGGACGGCCATGACCCACATCGCAAAACGGGCAGCGGCGGGTGCACTTATCGCCCATGATCATGAAGGTCGCGGTGCCCTTGCCAAAGCATTCACCGATGTTGGGGCAGCTGGCTTCTTCGCACACCGTCACCAGCTTGTGTTCGCGCAGCAGGTTCTTGATGGAGTAAAACTGCGACGATGGCGACTGCGCCTTCACCCGGATCCACTCCGGCTTGCGAAGCGGAGCGTGCTCGGACACGATCTTGATGGGAATGCGGGCGGTCTTGGCCTGCCCTTTCTGTTTGATCGTGGGGTCAGCAAGCGGCGGAGTCGGCGTGGTCATGAGACAAATGGGAATCTGGACGTCAAACGGCAATGGTAGGCCCGCCGCACGGCGTCTGCCAGAGCACGGCAAATTCCTCGGAGAAGGCCGCGGCGACCTGCTCCACCGTGGTCTGCACGCCCAGACTGGCCATGTCGATGGTGTGCAGACCCGGATAGCCGCAGGGATTGATCCAGGAGAAAGGCTGCAGATCCATCGCCACATTGAGGGCCACGCCGTGATAGGTACAGCCATTGCGCACCTTGAGGCCGAGGGCGGAAATCTTCTCCCCGGTGGCGAGATAGATACCCGGCGCACCCGGCTTGCGCTCCCCGGCAATGCACCAGCGCGCCAAGGTGCGAATCACTGCTTCTTCGATGCGCTGCACCGTTTCGCGCACCATCCATCGGTGACGTCGAAGGTCGAGGAGCAGATAGATCACGGCCTGCCCGGGGCCGTGAAAGGTGACCTGCCCGCCACGGTCTGTCTGCACCACCGGCACGGCGTGCGGCGCCAGCACATGCTCGGGCTTGCCCGCCTGTCCCAGAGTGAACACCGGCGGATGCTCCACACCCCAGAGCTGGTCGGGCGTGGCCTCGGCCCGTGACGCGGTGAATGCGCGCATGGCGTCCCATGTGGACAGATAGTCCTGTCGGCCCAGCCAGTACAAGACGGGAGTCGACGCCTGGTGCGCGGGCGCCGCGGCGTGTTCGCAGACGTTTGGGTTCATGCTAAGGTTGCGTTCAGTTGCGGCATCAAGAATAGAACGACATCAGGGAAACAGCCGAAGACCGGCGCCAAACCGGCTTCGAACCACAGGAATTGTCCTGCATCCGCATGAGTTCCACACCTTCAAGTCCCACGACGCGCATCCGCGCATCGCATCAAATCCGCATTTTTCTACGCGCATGGGCGCGCGACCCGATGGGGGTCGCCGCTGTGCTGCCGTCCGGGCGGCAACTCAGCCAGAAAATGCTCAAGCCACTATCGCTGCTGCCCGACAGCGACCCCGCCATGCAGCGCGTGATCGAACTCGGCGCCGGCACCGGAGCGTTCACCCGCGCGCTGATCGATCATGGGCTGCACACGCGCAATCTGCTCGTCCTCGAACGCGATGTCTCGCTGCACAGCCTCCTGTGCCAGCGTTTCCCCGACCTTCAGGTCATCCAGGCAGATGCTTGCGCTCTCCGCACTGCGGCGCAGGCGTCGGGCTATCTGCTGGGTGGTCCGGCAGACGCGGTGATCAGCGGACTCGGGCTACTGTCCATGCCGCGCGCCACACAGCGCTCCATTCTGACCGAGGCATTTTCCGTTCTGCGGCCCGGCGGCTGTTTTGTGCAGTTCACGTACGGCCATGCCAGCCCGGTATCGCGCGCCTTGCGCGAGGACATGGGTCTGCAGGTGCGCCGCGCGGGGCTGGCCTGGCGCAACGCACCGCCGGCGTCCGTTTTCGTTTATCAACGCGCATTTACAGCCGCACACACCTCCAGCCCGCCAACCGCGACACAATGACACATTGGCAATGTCGCCGCCCCGCCGCCGTCGGCAATGGTTTACGGAACCGCTTTGTGGCTGGATTTTTTGTCTCCCTCATCATCTACCCTTTTGCCGTGTACGGACTGCGCCGGTTTTTCACCGAGCGGCTGGGCATGGAAAGCAATATCGGGTTTCTGGTGTTTCTGCTCGCCAGCGTGGTGAGTTGGCTGGCTGCGGAAGCCGTCGGACATCTGTGAGCGATCTCCCGGTCAACCGGGCTCTGATGGATCGACAAGCTGGCTGGGCGAGAAATCGGTTTTCGGCCCGAGCATCTGCGACCGGATGGCCGGGTGCATGGCGCTCACCAGCCGGGACATGGAGCTGAGCTTGTTCGACGTGTCGCGCAGATGCTCGGCCAAACGGCTGGCGATGCCCAGCGCCAGATGCGCCGCCGCAGCAGGATGCTGCTCCACCAGACGCTCAAGCGCCTGGCGGCTGAGTTCGGCCAGAGCCACGTCCGAAAAGGCCACGCAACTCGCGCTACGCGGGGCGTCGAGCAGCACGCCCATTTCCCCGAACATCTGCCCCGCGCGGGCGATGGACACCACCAGACTGTCGCCCTGGTGCATCGGCGCCTTCTCGACGCTGACCTCGCCATAGAGCAACATCAGAATGGTGCCATCGTGCGAGTCATCGTCCTGCTGGATGAAACGCGTACCCGCCTGCACCCAGCGCACCTGCATCAGGTTGGCGATGAGCACTGCGTCCTCGGCAGTCAGGCGATGGCCCGGTTGACGCAGCAGCAATTGCGCAATGCGCGGCGCCCAAGTGGCGTGTTCGGTTCGGTTGGACGAGGTGCGGTCTGGCATGGCGATGGCGTGGGCAATGACGACATGGTAGGCCTGCAAGCGACGCTGGCGCTTCAATCTTTACAATAACGGCTTCCCAAGGAGCGTTGCAGCACCTGTAGCGGGGTTGCCCCCACAGATGCCAGGCTTGGGGAATCAACGGCGCTCATCCCTTCGCCCGCCCACGCGGACCTGAAGGTCGACACCCATCCGAGATTCCCATGTCCGCAGACACCAACGTACCCGCCCTGTCTCCCTTGCAACTGTCCGGCCTCGAGCCGCTGACCGTTGGTCCGGGTTCACTGTTCGTCAACATCGGCGAGCGCACCAACGTCACCGGCTCCAGGGCTTTCGCCCGCATGATTCTGGCCGGCGAATTCGACAAGGCGCTGGCAGTGGCGCGGCAGCAGGTGGAAAACGGTGCGCAGGTCGTCGATGTGAACATGGACGAGGCCATGCTCGACAGCAAGGCGGCGATGGTGCGCTTTCTCAACCTCATGGCCTCCGAACCCGACATCGCCCGCGTGCCGGTGATGATCGACAGCTCCAAGTGGAGCGTGATCGAAGCGGGCCTGCGCTGCGTGCAGGGCAAGGCGGTGGTGAACTCCATTTCCATGAAAGAGGGCGAGGCCGAGTTCATCCGTCAGGCAAGGCTGCTGCGGCGCTACGGCGCGGCCACGGTGGTCATGGCCTTCGATGAGCAGGGACAGGCCGACACCTTCGAGCGCAAGACGCAGATCTGTGAGCGGGCGTATCGTCTGCTGGTCGGGCAGGTGGGGTTTCCGCCGGAAGACATCATCTTCGACCCGAACATCTTTGCCATCGCCACCGGCATTGAAGAGCACAACAACTACGCCGTGGACTTCATCAACGCGACACGCTGGATCAAGCAGAATCTGCCCGGCGCGAAGGTCTCGGGCGGCGTGTCCAACGTGTCGTTCAGCTTCCGCGGCAACGAGCCGGTACGTGAGGCCATCCACACCGTATTCCTCTACCACGCCATCCAAGCGGGGATGGACATGGGCATCGTCAACGCCGGGCAGATGGGCGTGTACGACGACATCGATCCCGAACTGCGCGAGCGCGTGGAGGACGTGGTGCTCAACCGCCGACCAGACGCCACCGAGCGTCTGGTCGAGGTCGCCGAGGCGGTGAAAGGGGCGGCCAAGGACGACAGCGCCCGCCTGGCCTGGCGCGAGTTGCCGGTGCGGCAGCGCCTCAGCCACGCCCTGGTCCATGGCATCACCGACTTCATCGTCGACGATACCGAAGAGGTCTGGCAGACCATTCGCGCCGATGGCGGGCGGCCACTGCATGTCATCGAGGGTCCGCTGATGGACGGCATGAATGTGGTGGGTGACCTGTTCGGCGCCGGCAAGATGTTCCTGCCGCAGGTTGTCAAAAGCGCACGCGTGATGAAGCAGGCCGTGGCGCATCTGCTGCCCTACATCGAAGCCGAGAAGCTTGAGATGCAGGTCGCTGGCTGCGACGTGCGCGCCAAGGGAAAGATCGTCATCGCAACGGTGAAGGGCGACGTGCACGACATCGGCAAGAACATCGTCACCGTCGTGCTCCAGTGCAACAACTTCGAGGTCATCAACATGGGCGTGATGGTTCCCGCCAAGGACATTCTCGCCAAGGCGCGCGAGGAAGGCGCGGACATCGTCGGCCTGTCGGGGCTGATCACCCCCAGCCTGGAAGAGATGCAGCATGTGGCCGCCGAAATGCAGCGCGACAACTACTTCCGCAGCCGCAAAATGCCGCTTCTCATCGGTGGGGCAACCACCAGCCGGGTGCATACCGCGGTGAAAATCTCGCCGCATTACGACGGCCCGGTGGTCTATGTGCCAGACGCCTCACGTAGCGTGGGGGTGGCGCAGAGTCTGCTGTCCGATCAGGCCGCGGCCTATATCGCCGACCTCGAGGCCGACTACGAAAAGGTGCGCACCCTGCACGCCAACAAGCGCGTCACGCCTCTGGTGTCGCTGGCGCAGGCGCGGGCCAACAAGACCAGGATCGACTGGTCGACCTACTCCCCACCCACGCCCAAGTTCATCGGTCGGCGCGTGTTCCGCAATTACGACCTGGCGGAGATTGCCGCCAGCATGGACTGGGCACCGTTCTTTCAGACCTGGGATCTGGCGGGCAGGTTTCCCGACATCCTCACCGACGAGATCGTGGGCGAATCCGCCCGGCGCGTCTACAGCGATGCGCAGCGCATGCTCAAACGCTTGATCGATGGCCGCTGGCTCACGGCCAATGCCGTCATCGGTCTGTGGCCGGCTAATAGCGTGAACGACGACGACATCGCCCTCTACACCGACGAAAGCCGCACGGCCGAGTTGATGGTGTGGCATGGCCTGCGCCAGCAGACCGAGCGCCCGGTGGTGGACGGCGTACCCCGTCCCAACCGCGCCCTGGCCGATTTCATCGCGCCCAAGGACGTGGCGGCGGATTACATCGGCGTGTTCGCCGTGACTGCAGGTCTGGGCGTGGAGGCCAAGGAAAAGGCCTTCCTTGCCGACCTTGACGACTACTCGGCCATCATGCTCAAAGCGCTGGCCGACCGCTTGGCCGAGGGGTTGGCCGAGCGCATGCATCAGCGCGTGCGCACCGAATTCTGGGCCTATGCTCCGCAGGAGTCGCTCACACCGCCCGAACTGATCGCCGAGAAGTATCGCGGCATCCGCCCCGCCCCCGGCTATCCCGCCTGCCCCGAACACTCGGTGAAAGGCCAAATGTTTGACGCGCTGGGGGCGCAGGACATTGGCATGTCATTGACCGAAAGCTGGGCCATGCTACCCGCCGCCAGCGTGAGCGGCTTCTACCTCTCCCACCCAGACGCGCAATACTTCAATGTCGGCGCTGTGGGGCCCGACCAGAAAACCGACTGGGAACGCAGGGCCGGGCGGCCGCTGGAGTCGGTGGCGATTCAGGCGCTCGCGCAGACGGCGTCCTGAAGCACCGGGGCAGACAAAGAGTCAGCCCAACAACTCTTTGGGCACATTGCCGCCGTTTTCGGCAAGCTTTTGCAGCACAACCTTGTGCAGCCACATATTCATCTGCGCCGAGTCGGCCATCTTGTCCGCCGGGCAACCGAGTTCGGTTGCCAACTCTTTGCGCTGTGCCAGACTGCTGTCCATGCCGAGCAGCTTCATCAGGTCGACGATGGAGACCTTCCAGTTCAACTTCTCCGGGTTCAGCGCAGCCAGACCATCAAGTTTAGCGACCACATCCACCTGGGTCATGGTCGCCGCAGGAGCAGCGGCAGCCAGCGCGGCAGAAGCGGCATCCGCAGGTGCTGCAGCAGACACCTGAGCGGGCGCAGTTGTCTGCGCGTCTGGCTTGTTTGTGCCGAAGCCGAGTTTTGCCAGGATATTTCCGAACAAGCCCATGATCTTCCCTTTCAATCTGTTACACGAAGACTCCATCGTATGGGAGGAATGTGATGAATGTCTGATTCTGAGCCGACGTGCACGATTTTTTACGAATGCATCGTGTCGTCGTGAAGCCACTCGACCTGCCTCACGGGTCATACCTCTCCGACCCGCATGGAAAAGCCAACCCTCGGGTCGGCTTTTCCACTGCAAAGACAGGGCTTCTCAGGCGTTGTCGGCAAGCGTGCTGCCATGCGCTGCCGCCTCCTGCGCCTCGGCATCACGCAAGGCCTTGGCGCGCGCCTCGTGGCTGTGGTCGGCACCGAGCATCATGTACATCGCGGGAACGACGAACAGGGTGAACAGCGTGCCGATGGACAGACCCGCGGCAATGACCAAGCCCATATTGAAGCGGCTGACAGCGCCGGCGCCGGTGGCGGTGATCAGCGGCATCACGCCCAGCACCATCGCAAAAGTCGTCATCAGGATGGGACGCAAGCGCAAGCCGGCCGCGTGTTCGATGGCTTCGCGTTT
>JBAUTC010000119.1:0-9475 GCA_049582025.1 Thiomonas sp. | reverse complement strand
CCCGGAACGATCAGCACGTCCTGAATGCCGGCGGCTTGCATCCGCGCCCGCTCTGCCTGGGCATTGGCCTCCAGGGTAAAGGCGCCCGTCTGGACATATGTCTGCGCCATTGCATTCGCGGCAGGCGCTTGCATCTGGGTACCGGACACGGGAGGCGACGCTGCCAAAGGCTGCGGACTTGCCAAAGTCAGGGCGGGCTGCGGCATGGGCGTTTGAGGACCCGATGCGATCTGCGACGGCGTAACGGCAGCGCTAGTCGGTGCCGGAGTGGTCATAGGCGGCAGCGTCTGGACTTCCATCGGGGCGGGTTGTGCCGCTGTTGCCTGGATTGAGTCCGTGTTGTTTGGCGTCCCCCGTCCTGGCACGCCCGCTTGAGCGGTAGGCTCGAGCGTGGAATTCGGGGCGAATTGCTCTGGCAAGAACGCCGCCTGGCCCTGCACCGGTTGCGGCATGGTTGCCGGCTCCATCTGGCCGTCTGCCCCGGTCACACCCTGGGACTGATTCACCCGTGCAATCTGCAAGGGCGGGTTCGCTCCGTCCGGCAAGGCAACGATGCGCACTTGGGCTGTGCCGCTGCGTGTGACTCCCAACGCCTTCGCTGCCCCCATCGACAAGTCCAGAATGCGCCCGCTGACGAAGGGACCTCGATCGTTGACCAGAACCAGGGCGCTCAGGCCGTTGTCCAGATTCGTGACCTGAACGCAAGTCGGCAGCGGCAGCACACGGCTGGCCGCAGAAAATTCCCGGGGACTGAAACGGGTGCCCATCGACGTGGTTGACCCTGACTCCCATCCGTACCAGGAGGCCATGCCGACCTGCTCGTAGCCATCAGCAGTCCGCAATGGCACATAGGTGCGCCCCTTGACGGAATAGGCTCGGTTGTAGGCTGCACGCAAATTGGGCGTCGGCGCATGGCAGCCGGACTGCGCGTTAACGGGAATCCCGCTTATTCCTTCGGAACGCTGCGGCGCGCTGGCGCATCCCCCGAGCAACAGACTGAGCAACAACACTGGAATTGGCAACGAGCCGAGCGCCACGGCGTGCAGGCCTGGAAAAATGCTGTGATCTTCCGGGTTGTTCTTTTCTGCGGTCATCCGACACCTTCGATCCTTTGCACCCCATGCTAATGGCGCCGCAACAGAAAACAAAACGGCCCGCAAAAGCGGGCCGTTCGTCAACGCTCAGGCAACGGCACACTCAGTGCGCACGCCCCCGCAGACGGCGAATTGCGGCCAGCTGCGCGGCCAGCATGGCGAGTTCGCCTTCGACCACGGCCACGTCTTGCACATCCTTGGCCTTCGCGCGGGCATCCTGCGCAGCCTTGAGGGCTTCGTTGGCCTTGGCTTCGTCAAGGTCCTTGCCCCGGATCGCGGTGTCGGCAAGCACGGTCACACGCTTGGGTTGCACTTCGAGAATTCCACCAGCAACAAAGACAAACTCTTCCTTGTCGCCAGAAGAATTGGCCTCGGCCAGTTCAATACGTACCGAGCCCGGTTTGATGCGGGTGATCAGCGGGGTGTGACCGGGCAGGATGCCCAGCTCGCCCGACTCGCCCGGAAGGGCGACAAAGCGCGCCTCGCCGGAGAAGATCGACTCCTCGGCGCTGACGACGTCAACATGGATGGTGTTCATGGATTCAATCCGGAACGTGATGCGGTTTCAGTCACCGGCTGCCTGTCATTCAAAACGCCAGCGCAGCCGGATTGGATCGCCTCGAGCTCGCTGGCTTAGTTGAGCTTCTTGGCTTTCTCGAAGGCTTCGTCGATGGTGCCGACCATGTAGAACGCCTGCTCCGGCAACGCGTCGCATTCGCCATTCACGATCATCTTGAAGCCGCGGATGGTTTCTTTCAGCGGCACATACTTGCCCGGTGAGCCGGTGAACACTTCGGCCACGTGGAAAGGCTGCGACAGGAAACGCTGGATCTTTCGGGCGCGGGCCACGGCCTGCTTGTCTTCGGGCGAGAGTTCGTCCATGCCCAGAATGGCGATGATGTCGCGCAGTTCCTTGTAGCGCTGCAGAATGCCCTGCACCGCACGGGTGGTGGAGTAATGGTCTTCACCGATGACGTTGGGGTCGATCTGGCGGCTGGTCGAGTCGAGCGGATCGACCGCGGGATAGATCCCCAGCGAGGCGATGTCACGACTCAGCACCACGGTGGCGTCGAGGTGGTTGAAGGTGGTGGCAGGCGACGGGTCGGTCAAGTCATCGGCTGGCACGTACACGGCCTGGATTGAGGTGATGGATCCTGTCTTGGTGGACGTGATCCGCTCCTGCAGCTTGCCCATTTCGTCGGCCAGCGTCGGCTGGTAGCCCACGGCGGACGGCATGCGCCCCAGCAGCGCGGACACTTCGGTGCCGGCCAGGGTGTAGCGGTAGATGTTGTCGACGAAGAACAGGATGTCGCGGCCCTCGTCGCGGAAGCGCTCGGCCATGGTCAGGCCGGTAAGCGCCACGCGCAGACGGTTGCCCGGGGGTTCGTTCATCTGACCGAACACCATGCCAACCTTGTCCAGGACGTTGGAGTCCTTCATTTCGTGATAGAAGTCGTTGCCCTCACGGGTACGCT
Organism: Thiomonas sp.; assembly: GCA_049582025.1. Lineage (GTDB taxonomy): Bacteria > Pseudomonadota > Gammaproteobacteria > Burkholderiales > Burkholderiaceae_C > Thiomonas. The sequence goes on along the minus strand of JBAUTC010000119.1, from coordinate 6,906 downwards.
CACCCACGCCGGCAAACACCGACAGACCGCTGTGCTGCTTGGCGATGTTGTTGATGAGTTCCATCATGTTCACGGTCTTGCCCACGCCGGCGCCGCCGAACAGGCCAACCTTGCCACCCTTGGCGAATGGGCAGACCAAGTCGATCACCTTGATGCCGGTTTCGAGCAGGTCGACCGAGGGAGACAAGTCGTCGAACTTGGGCGCGGTCTGGTGAATGGAACGGCGCTCTTCGGTAGCGATCGGACCGGCTTCGTCAATGGGCCGACCGAGCACATCCATGATGCGACCCAGCACAGCCGGACCGACCGGCACCTGGATGGAGTCGCCAGTGTTGTTCACCAGCATGCCACGGCGCAGGCCGTCGCTGGAGCCCATGGCGATGGTGCGTACCACGCCGTCGCCGATCTGCTGCTGTACTTCGAAGGTCAGGCCAGCTTCGGCCAGACTGCTGTCGTTGTTGTCAGCCAGAACCAAGGCGTCATAGATCTTGGGAATGGCGTTACGTGGGAATTCGATATCGATCACAGCGCCGATGCACTGAACGATTTTGCCTTGCGCTTGAGCCGTCGTCATATTGCTCTCCAATGGTTTCAATTCGGTTGGCCGCGGTTTATACCGCGGCGGCTCCGCTCACAATTTCCGATAGTTCTTTGGTAATCGCTGCCTGGCGGCTCTTGTTGTAGACGAGCTGCAACTCACCGATCACGGTCTTGGCGTTATCGGAGGCGGACTTCATCGCCACCATCCGGGCCGATTGCTCACAAGCCATGTTTTCAGCGACAGCCTGATAGATCAGCGCCTCGATGTAGCGAACCAGCAGGGCATCGATTACCGGTTTGGCATCGGGCTCGTAGATGTAATCCCAGCTATGGGTCTTTTCATCTCCCGCCTTGGCAGCAAGCGCATGGGCGGGCAGCGGCACCAGCGGTTCGACCTCGGGGGCCTGCTTCATTGTGTTGATGAAGCGGCTGAAGCCGAGATAGACCGCATCAAGCTTGCCCTCCTGATAGGCGTCGAGCATGATTTTTACGGGGCCGATCAGCTTCTCGAGGTGGGGTTTGTCTCCCAACTGCACGGCATGCGAGGTGAGATTCATTCCCAGACGCTGCAGGAACTGCATGCCCTTGTTGCCGATGGCGCAGCACTCGATCTGCACGCCGTCTGCCTGCCATTCTTTGATCTTGCCCAGCGCCATACGAGTGATGTTGGTGTTCAACCCCCCGCAGAGCCCCTTGTCGGTCGTTACCAGGATCAGCCCGACCCGTTTGATCGGCTCGCGCTTGACCAGGAAAGGATGGGTGTATTCAGGGTTCGCCTGACGCAGATTGCCCGCAATGACACGCACCGTATCGCCGTAAGGACGTGCGGCGCGCATGCGCTCCTGCGCCTTGCGCATCTTGGAGGCCGCCACCATCTCCATCGCCTTGGTGATCTTGCGCGTGTTTTGCACGCTCTTGATCTTGACGCGAATTTCTTTCATTCCAGCCATTGAATTACTCCTGGGTCAGGCAGGGCGAAAGCATCTTTGCCCAGCCCCGTCCTTCATCGTGGAATGAATTAGTACGCACCGGTCTTCTTGAACTCGGCGATCGCTTCCTTGAGCTTGGCTTCGTCGTCCTTGGACAGATCCTTGGTCGATTCAATGCTCTGCACCAGGGCGGCGTGCTTGGTCTGCAGATGATCATGCAGCCCCTTTTCAAACGGCAGCACCTGTTTCACTTCGAGATCGTCCAGATAGCCGTTGTTCACCGCATACAGCGATGCTGCCATCTGCCAGACCTGCGCCGGCTGGTATTGGGGCTGCTTGAGCAGTTCCACCACCCGACGACCACGTTCCAGTTGCTTGCGCGTGGCTTCATCCAGATCGGACGCAAACTGCGCGAACGCAGCGAGTTCACGATATTGCGCCAAGTCGGTACGAATCCCGCCGGAGAGCTTCTTGATGATCTTGGTCTGCGCCGCGCCACCCACACGCGACACGGAAACGCCGGCGTTAATGGCCGGGCGAACACCGGAGTTGAACAGGTCAGTCTCGAGGAAGATCTGACCGTCGGTGATCGAGATCACGTTAGTCGGCACGAACGCGGACACGTCGCCAGCCTGGGTTTCGATGATCGGCAGCGCGGTAAGCGAGCCGGTCTTGCCCTTGACCTCACCGTTGGTGAACTTTTCGACGTATTCAGCGCTGACGCGGGCAGCGCGCTCCAGCAAGCGGCTGTGCAGGTAGAACACGTCGCCCGGATAGGCTTCACGGCCCGGCGGGCGGCGCAGCAGCAGGGAAATCTGGCGATAGGCCCAGGCCTGCTTGGTCAGATCGTCATAAATCACCAGCGCGTCCTGGCCGCGGTCGCGGAAATATTCGCCCATGGTGCAGCCGGCGTAGGGTGCCAGGTACTGCATGGCAGCGGAATCGGAAGCCGTTGCGGCGACGACGATGGTGTACTCCATCGCGCCGTATTCCTGCAGCTTGCGCACCACATTGGCGATGGTCGATGCCTTCTGACCGATCGCCACGTAGATGCAGATGAGGTCCTTGCCCTTCTGACTAATGATCGAGTCGACAGCCACGGCGGTCTTGCCGGTCTGGCGGTCGCCGATGATCAGCTCGCGCTGGCCGCGTCCGACGGGCACCATGGCGTCGATGGCCTTGATCCCTGTCTGCACCGGCTGCGACACCGACTGACGCCAGATCACGCCAGGGGCGATTTTTTCGATGGGGTCGAGCTGTTTGGCCTCCACCGGGCCTTTGCCGTCGATCGGCACGCCCAGCGTGTTGACCACGCGGCCGATCAGTTCCGGCCCGACCGGCACGGACAGGATCTCGCCGGTGCACTTGACGGTGTCGCCTTCGGAGACTTGCTCGTAGGGGCCGAGAATCACCACGCCGACGGAATCACGCTCGAGGTTGAGCGCAAGACCGTAGGTGTTGTTCGGGAATTCGAGCATTTCGCCCTGCATCACGTCGGACAGGCCATGCACCCGCGCGATACCGTCTGTCAGTGACACGACGGTGCCTTCATTGCGGATATTGGCGCTTGCGCCCAGACCTTCGATGCGGCTCTTGATGAGTTCGGAAATTTCTGCGGGATTGAGTTGCATGGGAGCCTCTAAGACTTTAAGCGGTGAGAGCGACTTTCATCTGCTCCAACCGGGCGCGAACCGAGGTATCGAGCACTTCGTCGCCAACGGCGACACGCACCCCCCCGATCAGCGATGGATCGATTTCCACAGTGGCGTGCAGCTTGCGGCCATACTTGCGTTCAAGCGCTTGGAGCAGGCTGTCGAGCGCTTCGCCTTCCATTGGAAATGCGCTGAAAATCACCGCCTCGACCTTGCCTTCGGCCTCGTCCTTGAGCGTGCGGAATTGCTCGGCGAGTTGCGGCACTGCGGCAAGGCGCTGGTTTTCAGCGAGCATCTCGACCAGGTTTTTCAGCGCTGGCGGAACGGTTCCAGACAGCGCGCCCAGAATTAGATCGGCCAGTTGGCGCGCGGAGACCTTCGGGCTGCCGACGACCTCACGCACGGCGGGATCGGCCGTGATCTGGGCGATCTGATCGAGCATGTCGGCCGCTTGCGCGGGGGATACGCCTGCGTCACGCACAGCGGCAAAAGCGGCTTCGGCGTAAGGACGGGCAATGGTGGCGAGTTCAGCCATGGTGCGCTCCGATTACAGCTCGGCCTTGAGCCGGCTCAGCAGATCGGCATGCACCTGCGGATTGATCTCGCGGTGCAGAATGGCCTCGGCACCCTTGACGGCCAGCGCAGCAACCTGATCACGCAATTGCTCGCGCGCCTTGACGGCCTGCTGATCGGCTTCGGACTTGGCCTGCGCCACGATATTCGCCGCGACCTCTTCGGCCTTCTTGCGCGCCTCCTCGATCACGGCCTGGGCGCGGCGCTCCGCGTCAGCCAGGCGTCCTGCGCTTTCGTGGTGCGAACGGGTGAGCTCTTCCTCGACCTTGCGATTGGCCGACGCGAGTTCGGTTTTGGCGCGATCGGCAGCAGCCAGGCCGTCGGCGATTTTTGTTGCGCGTTCATCGAGTGCCTTGACGATGGGCGGCCACACGAACTTCTTCGTGAACCACGCCAGCAGCAAGAAAACGATGATCTGCGCAATGAGTGTTGCGTCCAGATGCATGGCGCTAACCTTTGCTTCAGATGGGTGAACAGATCGTTGAAGACATCAAGCGATGCTTACTTCAGCACGAACGGGTTGGCGAAGGTGAACATCATGGCCAGGCCGACGCCGATCAGGAAGGCCGCATCAATCAGGCCAGCCAGGAGGAACATCTTGGTTTGAAGTTCGTTCATCAGCTCGGGCTGACGCGCGGCGGATTCGAGGTATTTGCTGCCCATGATGCCGATGCCGATACAGGCGCCGTTCGCGCCCAAGCCAATGATCAGGCCGGCGGCCAATGCGACATAACCGAGAACGTGTTCCATGCTTGCTCCTAGTGAGTTGAAGTGGTGAAGAGAAAAGAAGTAAAAACCATCAAAAACGATTAGTGATGATCGTGCGCCTGACCGATGTACACCAGAGTCAGCATCATGAAGATGAAGCCCTGCAGCACAATGACCAGCAGACTGAAGATCGACCAGGCCAGGCCCGCGGCGATGTTGCCGAAGAACAGCGCCCAGCCCGTGAGGCTACTCAGGCCGACTGCACCCATCAGGGCAATGATCATGAACAGGATTTCTTCGGCGTAGAGGTTACCGAACAACCGCATGCCATGCGACAGGGTTTTGGCCAGATACTCGAGCAACTGCATGGCAAAGTTCAAGGGCCACAACAGGAAGTGATTGCCAAACGGCGCCGTGAACAGCTCGTGCAACCAACCACCGATGCCTTTGATCTTGATGCCGTAATAGAGGCTCAAGAGCAGAATGGTGATAGACATGCCCAGAGCGATGGACAGGTCGGCCGTGGGCACGACGCGCATATAGACATGTTCGGGATCATGGCCCGCCGCAGCCCCAGCGGTTTGCCAGATACGCGGCAGCAGATCCACGGGCAGCAGGTCCATCAGGTTCATCATGACAATCCAGATGAAGGAGATGAACGCCAGGGGAGCGACGAATTCGCGTGACTTGGCATTGCGCACGATGCCGCGCGCCTGCTCATCAACGAATTCCACCAGAAACTCCACCGCCGCCTGCATCCGGCCCGGCTTGTCGCTGGTCATGTTTTTCGCCACGCGCCACAGCACATAGCAAGCGATCACGCCAATCAAGACCGAAAAGAAAATCGAGTCGATATCGACGATGCTGAAATCAACAACCCCTGCGCGTGTGGCACTGGTCCAGTGCGTCAGGTGGTGAACGATGTACTCGCCTGCGGTGATGGTGTGTTGTTCTGCGGACATGGTCGACTAATTTTTGAGTGTCGCTTGCGCGACACGACTTGAATGGATCAGGTTGCGCGACTGGACTTTTTGCCGCGCAGAATCAAGGCAACCCAGTACACCTGCAAGGTCACGACGATCGCAATCAACATGGCTGCCCAACTCAGCGGCTGCACGATGCGCGGCGCAAAAAACAGAAGCACGATGGTCAAACCGATTTTCAGCAACTCACCCAGCGCAAAACCATAGACGGCAACGCCGGGCTTCAATTTGGACAACCAGAGCTCGATGGACAAGGCGAACAGCGCGGACGGCAGCGCAATGACGACAGCTCCATACAGCGCGGAATACACCACCGACAACTTGCCAGCAGCAAAAAACCAGCTCGCCGCAGCCACCACCAGACCCACCACAACCTGCAACACAACCACCCGCCACACAGACACTTGGGGCTTGCGCAACAGCAGACTCTGCACCTCGTCGCGACTCATCGGCGCAGCAGCAGGGGCGTCCTGCTCGTCTTGCCAGGGTTCGATGGATTGCACAGGGTTGTTCAAAGCGGGAGCACGAGGTTGGGTTCAAAACAGGAGCATTCCCCGCAAACGGGCGCAGGACTTGCCATTTGCCATGGTTGTAGCTGCGGGTAACAAATTGGCTTGCGGGTCAAACGTCGAAAGTATAGGGGAAAGTCGATACAGGGCCAGATTTTTTCTTCCCGGCGCGCCTAACATTGTGTCGGGTCAACGTTCTCTCACGAACGTTGCGTGTTGCGCGCAACATATGCGGCCTTTTTCGGTACGCAGTCTCGACCCGCATTCCCGGGAAAACCTCATGAACGCTCTGCTGATTTTTTTACATCTTGTCGCCGCCGTCACCTGGATGGGTGGTATGGGATTCATTCTTCTGGCCATGCGCCCCGCCGCGTTTGCCGTTCTGCAAGCGCCAGTGCGGCCGCAGTTCATCTTGGCCAGCCTGCAGCGGTTTTTCCCGTTGGTCTGGCTGAGTATTGCAGTCATCCTGCTCTCCGGCCTGATCGTCATGCTGCAGGTTGGCTTCGCAAGCGCACCTGTTGGCTGGCATGCAATGCTTGGCATCGGTCTGGTGATGATGGCAATTTTTGCGGGGATCTACTTCGCGCCATTCCGGCGAGCTCGGGCTGCTTCCGTCGCTCAGGACTGGCCTGCCGTCGGCCGAGCACTGGAACAGATTCATCCGCTCGTCGTGCTGAACTTCACGCTGGGCTGGATCGCGATTGCGCTCGTGTTGTTCTGGCACTGAGAAATCGTGCCCGCGTGGACCAATCCAGCAAGGTCAACCGGAGGCCGCGACGGGCATCAGTTGCGCTAGCTCTCCCCACACCCGGTCGGCTGAAATCTGCCGGAGACAATGGAGGTGCCCCAAGGGACAGGTGCGCTGGAAACAGGGACTGCAGTCAAGGTGCAGCCAGAGCGTGGCGCTGCGGTGCGCTGCGGGCGGGGTGTGGCGCGGGTCGGTCGAGCCGTAGACGCCAACCGTCGGGCGGCCCAGCGCGGCAGCAATGTGCATCAGGCCGGAGTCATTGCT
>JBAUTC010000118.1:0-2520 GCA_049582025.1 Thiomonas sp. | reverse complement strand
GCGCCGAACACCAGCAGGGTGAAGCCGAGCTGCTGCGGCCCGGCCACCTCGCGCAGCAGCCAGCCACTGCGGCCGTCGACCAGCACCGGCGCGTCGTCCATCGGCGCACCCGGCAGCATCCAGCCATCAAAGGCGTCGACATCGGGCGTATTGAGTTTCGAGTCGAGCAGCAACGCCGGTACCGACAACCGCCCGGAATTGACCAGCGCGCGCGCAAATGGCTGGGTGCGTGCCAGGTCGAGCACAGCATTGCGCAGCAGTTTGGACACTGCGCCCTTCGGCGTGATGAAGTCAGTCGAACGCGTCGAATTCATGATGTTCTCGTCAGCGGCGTATTCACGCTCGTCACAATAGCTGTCCAGTAGCGCGTCGCCAGCCACGCCGTCGATCACCGCCTTGAGCTTCCAGCCCAGGTTTTCGACGTCCTGCAGCCCCGAGTTCGCACCGCGCGCGCCGAACGGCGAAACCTGGTGGGCAGCGTCGCCGACGAACACGATACACCCGGCGCGAAAGCGCTGCATGCGCCGGCACTGGAAGGTGTAGACGCTGACCCATTCAAGCTCGAACTCACGCTCGTCGCCAAGCATCGCACGCACGCGCGGAATCACGTTCTCGGGCTTCTTTTCCTCCTCGGGGTCGGCGTCCCAGCCAAGCTGGAAGTCGATCCGCCAGACGTCGTCGGCCTCGCGGTGCAGCAGCACGCTCTGCCCACGGTGAAATGGCGGATCGAACCAGAACCAGCGCTCGGCCGGGAACTCGGCCTTCATGACCACGTCGGCGATCAGGAAACGGTCCTGGAACACCTTGCCGTCCACCTCCATCCCGAGCATGTGACGGATCGGGCTGCGCGCTCCATCGGCCACGATCAGCCAGTCGGCTTCGAGTTCGAACTCGCCATCGGGCGTCGACACTGTCAACTGCGCCCCAGCAGCCTGCGGCTGCACCGCAGTGACCTTGTGGCGCCAGCGCAGGTCGATTCCGGGCAGCTCGCCCACGCGCCGCACCAGATACTCCTCAAGGTAATACTGCTGCAGATTGACCATGCCGGGGCGCTCGTGCCCAGCCTCTGGCAGCAGGTTGAATTCGAACACCTGCTCGGTGTCGAAAAAGGTGCGCCCGATATTCCAGGTCACGCCCTTGTCAACGACCGCATCGCCGCAACCCAGGCGGTCGAGCACTTCGAGCGCGCGCTTCGCGTAGCACAGGCCGCGCGAGCCGACGCTCACCGTGTCGTCGTCATCGAGAAGCAGAACCGGCAGTCCGCGCTGCGCCAGGTCAATGGCCATGGCAAGTCCCGCCGGACCGGCGCCAACCACCACCACCTGACGCCGCGTCGGCGCGCGACCCAGCTCGGGCGGTGCCGTGTACGCGAACTTCGGGAATTGATAAGTCGAAAGCATGCTGTCTCCTCGCTGTGGCGGCGCTTCAGCGCTCGAGTTGTTCCCACATCTGGCGGTCACGCTCCGCGGTCCACACACGCGGGTCGGCGTGGCCGCTGGCCTCGTCGTAGCAACGCGTCACGTCGAACGGCATGCAGTGGTCGAAGATCACCCACTTGCCGTACTTCGGCTGGAGCGCGGCGTAGACGTCCTTGTAGACCTCGCGCAGGTCGCGCCCGGCACCCGCCGCGGCCTTCACCTCAGCCCACATGTCGGAGATGAAACCACGCGTGCCGGCCAGCCCTGCAGCGACGTCCTGCTGCGTGGTCAGCGCCGCACCGCGCCCGGGCACCAGCGCGGCTGGCTGCAGCGCGGCGATGCGGTCCAGCGTCTGCGGCCAGTCCTGGAAATAGGCGTCGCCAGCGTATGGCGTGGCGTCGAACTCGACCAGATCGCCGCTGAACAGAATGCGCTGCGACGGGATCCACGCCACCGTGTCGCCCTTGGTATGTCCGCGACCGAGCTGCAGCAGCTGCACCTCAAGCTTGCCCAGCCAGATGCTCATCGCGCCCTGGAAGGTGATGGTCGGCCAGGTCAACCCAGCCGGCACCGAGTCGACATCACGGAACAGACGCGGGAAGCGGCCAATCTCGCTGGCCTTGTCCTGCTCGCCGCGCTCGCAGATCAGGTCGTAGGTGTCGCGGCTGGCGATGATCTGCTCGGCGCCGTAGGCCGAGGCGCCGAACACGCGCACCGCGTGGTAGTGGCTGAGCACGACATAGCGGATCGGCTTGTCGGTGACCTCGCGGATGCGCCGGATCACGTCCGCGGCCATCGTCGGCGTGGCCTGGGTGTCAATCACCATGACCGCGTCATCGCCGATGATCACACCGGTATTGGGATCGCCTTCGGCGGTGTAGGCGTAGGCGTTGTCGCTGAGTTTGATGAAGCTGACCTGCTTTTCTTCGAGGTCGGCCTGCGAGGCAAAGGTCTTGGTCTGCATGGGTTCTCCAGGAGGTGCGCATTTGCAATAGGCAAATGCGTTCGTAAAGCATAAGGTCGGGATTTGTTGATGTCAAACAGGTTTACCATGAACACTTTCAGCCAGAGGAGCCTTCTGCATGGCGCAAGACGACAAGAC
>JBAUTC010000117.1:0-1987 GCA_049582025.1 Thiomonas sp. | reverse complement strand
CCAACGAGAAGGACTACATCGCCAACCGCGTGGCCAACCGCCTCAACCTCACCGGTCCGGCGGTCAGCGTGCACACCGCCTGCTCCACCTCGCTGGTGGCCATCGCCCAGGCCGTCACCAGCCTGCGCGCCGGGCAGTGCGACATGGCCCTGGCCGGCGGCAGCTCTGTGACCTGCCCACCCAACAGCGGCTATCTGTATCAGGAAGGCGCGATGCTGTCGCCCGACGGCGTGACCCGCACCTTCGACGCCAACGCCCAGGGCACCGTGTTTTCCGACGGCGCCGCGGTGGTGATGCTCAAGCGCCTGGCCGACGCCCAGACCGACGGCGACACCATCTACGCCGTCATCCGCGGCGTGGCCATCAACAACGACGGGCGCGACAAGGCCAGCTTCACCGCCCCCAGCGTGGACGGCCAGGCCGCAGTGGTCGCCGCCGCCCAGCGCGATGCGGGCATCGACCCGCGCAGCGTGAGCTACGTGGAATGCCACGGCACCGCTACGCCGATGGGAGACCCGGTGGAAGTGGAGGCGCTCACCCGCGCCTTCCGCCAGCAGACGGCGGACATCGGCTTCTGCCGCCTCGGTTCCGCCAAAAGCAATGTCGGCCACACCGTCATCGCCGCTGGCGCCACCGGGGTGATCAAGACGGCGCTGGCCCTGGCCGAGCAGCGCATTCCGCCGTCCATCAACTACACCGCGCCGAACCCGAAAATCGACTTCGCTGCGAGCCCCTTCGTCGTCAACGACACGCTCACCCCTTGGCCGCGCGGCGGGCAGCCCCGCCGCGCCGGGGTCAGCGGTTTCGGCGTCGGCGGCACCAATGCCCATCTGGTGCTTGAGGAAGCTCCGGTGCAGGCCGAATCGAGTGCCGCGGTCGGCCCGCAACTGCTCATGCTCTCCGCGCGCAGCCCTGCGGCACTGGAGGCCATGTCAGCCAATCTCGCCGCGCACCTGCAGGCCCGGCACGACGCCAATCTGGCCGACGTCGCCTACACCCTGCAGGTCGGCCGCAGCGCCTTCGTCCAACGCCTGTGCGTGGTGGCAGACAATGCCGAACAGGCCGCGCAGGCGCTCACCCAACCCGCCTGGCCGCTGCGGACGCAGCGCAAGGTCGGCAGCGGCCAGCCAGTGCAGATCTGGCTGTTCCCCGGCCAAGGCGCACAGTACGCCGGCATGGGCAGCGGCATCTACGCGGCCGACGCCGACTTCCGCACCGCCTTCGATGCCGCCCTCGCCGCCTTCGCGCCGCACCTGACCTTCGACCTGCGGGCGCGAATGTTCGGTTCCGAGCCGGATGCACTCACCGGTACCGGCACAACCCAGCCGGCCACCTTCTGCCTTGAATACGCCCTCGCACAGACCTGGCTGGCGCGTGGCGCCGAGCCGGCCGCGCTGATCGGCCACAGTGTGGGCGAGTTCGTCGCCGCCGTGCTGGCCGGGGTGATGTCGCTCACGGACGCCGCGCGCCTGGTCGCCCGCCGTGGCGCCTTGATGCAGGCCCTGCCTCCCGGCAGCATGCTGTCGGTGCGCCTGACCGTGCAGGACGTGTTGGCACGCCTGCCAGCCGAGCTGTCGCTTGCCGCCGAGAATGGCCCGACCGCCTGCGTGGTCGCCGGCCCCACACCGGCCGTCGAAGCCTTCCGCGCGGCCATGGAGGCGGACGGCGTGCAGGCCCGCCTGCTCCAGACCTCCCACGCCTTCCACTCGTCGATGATGGATCCCGCGTTGGAACCCTTCGCCACCGAGGTCGCCACCGTATCGCTCTTCGCGCCGCGCCTGCCCATCATCTCCACCCGCACAGGCACCTGGCTGGCCGATGCCGACGCCACCAGCACCGATTACTGGGTGCGCCATCTGCGCGAGCCGGTGCGCTTCTCGCCAGCAGTGCGCGAAGCGCTGGCGCGCCATGCCGGCGCGATCTTTCTGGAAGCCGGACCGCGCGGCAGCCTGTCCACCCTCGCACGCCAGCACGCGCCGGGCGGCGG
>JBAUTC010000116.1:0-2534 GCA_049582025.1 Thiomonas sp. | reverse complement strand
GGCTGCGGCGTGCATCCGCACTGGGTGGCCGGCATCTCCATCGGTGCCATCAACGCGGCATTGGTCGCGGGCAACGCACCGGGCCAGCGCGCCACCGCCATGCGCACCTTCTGGGAAACGGTGACGCAGCAACCGCTGCTGCCCACCCTGCCCTGGGAACACGGCGCGGCGTTGGGGTGGATACCCGAAACCATGCAACCGCACTTTGCCGCTTTCCAGGGCATGCGCGCCATTGTCGAGGGACAACGCGGGTTCTTTCTGCCCCGTTGGCCGCTGAGCGGCACCGGTGCCGGACAGGCCAGCTTTTACGACACCACGCCTCTGCGCGACACCTTGGAAAAGCTGGTCGATTTCGACCGCCTCAACAGCGGTGAAACGCGCATCAGCGTCGGCGCGGTGAATGTCCGCAATGGCAACCAGGTGGTATTCGACAGCGCCGAGATGCGTCTCGGCCCCGCGCACATCATGGCCTCGGGCGCGCTGCCGCCGGGGTTTCCGGCAGTGGAGATCGACGGCGAGTATTACTGGGACGGCGGCCTGGTGTCGAACACCCCGCTGTCGCAGGTGCTCGGCGGCCATCCCAGCCACAACACCCTGGTGTTCCAGATCGACCTCTGGAGCGCAGCAGGCGACCTGCCAAAAACCCTGCTCGACGTGGCCGAGCGGCAAAAGGACATTCAGTATTCCAGCCGTACCCGCACCATCACCACAACCCTGCATCGCGCGCAGCAGCAGCGCCGCATTCTGCGCGAGCTGCTGGCGCGCATTCCTGCCAACGTGCGCGGGCGCGACGCGCTGTGCAAGCAAGTGGACGACATGGCGCAGGACAAGCGCTACAACGTCATCCACCTGATCTACCGCGACAAACCTTTCGACGGCCAGGGCAAGGACTACACCTTCGGCCGCGCCGAAATGGGCGCACACTGGAGCAGCGGTCTCGACGACATGCACCGCACCCTCGACCACCCGGAGTGGTTCAAGCTACCCAGTGAGGAGCAGAGCTTCGTCACCCACGACGTGCACACACAGGCCTGAACCTGCGATCTGCCCGAGGTCAGAGCGTCAGCATGGTCACGCCGCGCAGATCGCAGGCCATGACGGACTGCCGCAGCGCGGCAATTGCCTCATGCCGCGTGAAGCTCTTGCGCCACACCAGCACCACGCGGCGCATCGGCACGGGTTCGGTGAAGGGCACATAGCAGACGTGATCGGCGCTGGGGTCCGCGGCGTGCGGCACGTCCTGCCGCGGCACCGACAACTTGGGCACCACGGTGATGCCCATGCCCGAAGCCACCATCTGCTTGATGGTCTCCAGCGACGACCCCTCGAAACTCTTGCGGATGCCTTCGGAACTGGGCGAAAAGCGGGCAAATTCCGGGCACACTTCGAGCACGTGGTCGCGAAAGCAATGTCCGGTGCCCAGCAGCAGCATGGTCTCGTCCTTGATGGCCTCGGCGCTCAATTCCTTGCAACCGGCCATCGCATGGCCGCGCGGCACGGCGATGACGAAGGGCTCGTCGTACAGCGGCGAATTCGCCAACCCCTGGTCAGGAAACGGCTCAGCCAGAATGGCGGCATCCAGTTCGCCGGTTCGCAACATTTCCAGCAGCCTGGTAGTGAAATTCTCCTGCAGCAGCAAGGGCATTTGCGGGGTGCGCGCAATGACATTGCGCACCAGTTCCGGCAACAAATACGGTGCCACGGTGTAAATCACGCCCAGCCGCAACGGTCCGGCCAGCGGGTCTTTGCCGCGCTTGGCGATTTCCTTGATGGACGCTGCCTGCTCGATCACCCGCTGAGCCTGCTCGACGACTTCTTCGCCAATGGGCGTGATGCTGACCTCGTTGCCGCCGCGCTCGAACAGGCGCACGTCCAACTCCTCTTCGAGCTTTTTGATGGCGACAGACAGCGTGGGCTGGCTGACGAAGCAGGCCTCGGCAGCGCGGCCAAAATGCCGTTCGCGCGCAACGGCGACGATATAGCGCAATTCCGTCAGTGTCATAGAAAGAATTAAAACAGAAACGCACGCAGATTGTGTCAATCAATGCAGACGACGGTCATGCGCTGAGCCAATCGAAACGCTCACCCAGCCAGCGTGCGACGTGTTGCCGCGCAGCCTCGGGAGCGGTGTGCAGCAGGCGTTGCGCCGTGTCGCGGGCGGCTTCGAGCAGGTCGCCGTCCTGCGCCAGATCTGCGTAGCGCAAACCCGGAATCCCCGACTGCCTTGAGCCCAGTAGTTCGCCGGAGCCGCGCAGTTCCAGGTCTTTTTGCGCCAGGGCAAAACCGTCGGCCAGGTCGCGCATGGCAGCCAGGCGCTCGCGCGCCGTGGGAGAGAGCGGCGAGGTGAACAGCAGAACGCAATCCGACTGCGCCGCGCCTCGCCCCACGCGGCCACGGAGCTGATGCAGTTGCGATAGGCCGAAACGTTCGGCGTGTTCAATCACCATCAAGCTGGCGTTGGGCACGTCCACGCCGACTTCGATCACGGTGGTGGCCACCAGCAGACCGAGGTCGCCCGCTGTGAACGCCTGCAT
>JBAUTC010000115.1:0-13432 GCA_049582025.1 Thiomonas sp. | reverse complement strand
GTGGGAGCACATCCAGAAGGTGCTGGCCGAGCACGACGGCAACGTCTCCGCCACCGCCCGCGCCCTGCAAATGCACCGCCGCACCCTGCAGCGCAAACTGCTCAAACATCCGGTGCGCGAAGCGCCGACGAGTGGTGCCAAAGATTGAGCAAGCGCCGAAGGGCGGCAGGCCTGTGCTCAACGCTGCAGCAAGTGCATTGCGACATCCGCATCGGCAGCCAGCCAGTGTTTCTGCGGCTTCCAGCCTGCTGAATGTGCCAACTGCTGGAACATTGAAACGGGATATTTGTAGGAATTTTCGGTGTGCAGGGTTTCACCGGCGTCGAACTGGAAACGCTGTCCCAGCAGGCGCACTGTCTGCGGCATCGGACTGAGTAGGTGCATTTCCACGCGGCTGTGCGTGGGGTCAAAGCGGGCGACGTGGCGGAAGGCCTGCGGGTTGAAATCGGCTCCGAGCTCGCGGTTGATGCGGGTAAGCAGATTGCGGTTGAAGGCCGCGGTGACGCCGCGTGCGTCGTCGTAAGCCGGAATCAGTCGGGCCTTGTCCTGCGTGCCGTCCACGCCGACGAGCAGCTGGGCACCGGGACCGAGGAACGCAGCCGCGCCATGCAGGAAGCGCACCGCCTGCTCCGGTGTGAAATTGCCGATGGTCGAGCCGGGGAAGAAGCCGATGCGTGGCTGCGCCTGCACTGCCGCAGCGAGCGCGGCAGGCCAATGCAGCGGCGCGGAAAAATCGGCTTCGAGCGCGTGGACGTCCAAGCGGGGATAGCGCAGTTGCAGTCCCCGCACGGACTGGCGCAGAAAGTCGCCGCTGATGTCGATGGCCGTATAGCTCGCGGGCGCGCGCAGGGCGTCGAGCAAGAGCGGTGTCTTGCGGCTGGACCCGCTGCCGAATTCGATGATAGCCGCGCCTGCCGTGAGCTTGGCGAATTCCCCGTACAAGCTGCGCAACAGGGCAGTTTCGGTGCGGGTGAGGTAGTACTCGCCCAACTCGGTGATCTGCTCGAACAGTTCGGAGCCCCGCTGGTCGTAGAACCAGGTGGAGGGAATGCGTTTGGGGTGGGCGGACAGGCCTTCGAGGACTTGTGCGGCGAATGCGGGGTTGACGGCAGAGGCGTCGAAAACCGCGTCGGGTGGATGGGGGGCGGTGGCTTGCGATGGCGTCATGGGTGTTCCTGTTGTCTGCGACGGATAGGGCGGGCGACCCGCATCAGCCCCGTGCCAGCCGCAATCCGGTGAACTGCCAGCGCTGGTGGGGATAGAAAAAATTGCGGTACGTGGTGCGAACATGACCGGGCGGCGTCGCGCAGGAGCCACCGCGCAGCACCATCTGGCTGCTCATGAATTTGCCGTTGTATTCGCCCACGGCGCCGGGCGCGGGATGGAAGCCGGGGTAGGGCAGATAGGCGCTGGCGGTCCATTCCCACACGCCGCCCCAAAGGCCCTGAAGGTCATTCTGATCGGCATCCGTCGTCGGCATGGGCAAGCGCCACGGATGGTCGGCAAACTGGGGAGCAGTGGCAGCAGACAGCGGCTGCCTGCTTGCCGCCGCCTCCCACTCGAACTCGGTGGGAAGGCGTGCCCCCGCCCAGCGGGCGTAGGCGTCCGCCTCGTAAAAGCTGATGTGGGTGACGGGAGCCTTTGGCAGCAGCGGCTGCAGGCCGTGCAGGGTCATGGCATGGGTGTAGAAACCGTCGTCGTGAGGCTGCCAGTAGGCAGGTGCGCGCGCACCGTGCTCCAGCACCCAGCGCCAGCCATCGGCCAACCAGAGTGTGGGCGTGGCATAGCCGTCGTCGGCGATGAACTCCAGCCAGTCGGCGTTGCAAACCGGGCGCTGTGCCAGGGCGTAGTCGTCGAGCCAGACGCGATGTCGCGGACCTTCGTTGTCGAACGCGAACCCCTCTGCTTCATAGCCGATGTCGGTCAGCCCGCCGGCGCAGTTCACCCAGTGCAGCGGCGATGGCGTTTGTGACGCCGGCAGCAGGTCGGGTGCTTCGCGGTAGGCAGGGTGCAAGGGGTTTTGGGCGAACAGGTGCAGCAGGTCGGTGAGCAGCAGTTCCTGATGTTGCTGCTCGTGATGCAGACCGAGTTCGAGCAGCGCGGCGGGAGCTGCGCCGGGGGCGAGACGCTGCAGTGCGGCGTCCACATGGGCGCGGTAGGCCAGCACCTGCTCCAGCGGCGGGCGTGTGAGCAGGCCGCGCTGCGGTCGGGGATGCCGCGGCCCGACGGCGTCGTAATAGGAGTTGAACAGGTAGCGGAAGGCGGGCGCGAACACCACGTAGCCCGGCAGATGGGGTCCGAGGACGAACTCCTCGAAAAACCAGCTGGTGTGCGCCAGGTGCCACTTGGCCGGGCTGGCGTCCGGCATGGACTGCACGGTGCAGTCGGCGTCACTCAAGCCCGCGACCAACCCGACGCTGTCGCTGCGCGTGCGCAGCAGACGGTGCAGCAAGGTGTCATGCGCGTGAAGCGGCAAGGCCAGATCGAGAGTGGGCATGGCAGTGTCCTCCGGTGGCGAAGGGCAAGGATAGCCGCATGCGGCCAGCAGCGCACAAGAGCGGAGTCCGCACCGTCGCGGACTCCAGCTGAAGACCCTGTCAGCGCGGACGCTGCGGCGCGCTGCGGATCTCTTGCCGCTGGACGCCGAGTTGCGGACTTCCCAGGGTGACGACGTCTCCCGGCTGCAGATAGCGCGGCGGTTTGCGGCCCATGCCGACGCCGGGTGGGGTGCCGGTGGCGATGACATCGCCGGGCAGCAGGGTCATGTAGTGGCTGAGGTGTGCCACGATCGACGCCACACCGAAAATCATGTCGCGGGTGTTGCCCTGTTGCATGCGTTCGCCGTTGACGTCCAGCCAGAGGTCGATGTTCTGCGGATCGGCAATTTCATTGGCGCTGACCAGCCAGGGGCCGATGGGGCCGAAGGTGTCGCAGCCCTTGCCCAGGTTCCACTGGCCGCCGTGCTCGAGCTGATAGGCCCGCTCGGACACGTCGTTGACGAGACAGTAACCGGCCACGAACTTCAGTGCGTCGGCTTCGCGCACATAGCGCGCCTCACGCCCGATGACCACGCCAAGCTCCACCTCCCAGTCGAGCTTTTGCGCGCCTGGCGGACGCAGCACGGCGTCATTCGGGCCGCTGATACAGGTGGTCCATTTGTTGAACACGATGGGCGAGGTGGGAATCGCCATGCCGGCCTCCTCGGCATGGCTGCGGTAGTTCAGGCCGATGGCGACGAACTTGCTGATGCCCACCACAGGCACGCCCAGGCGCGGGCGGCCCTTCACCAGTGGCAGGCTGTCGGCTTCGATGTCTCGCAGCGCACGCTGGCCTGCTGGGCCGAAGACGCTGACGTCGATGTCGGCGACCACGCCGCTCAGGCTGCGGACGCGCCCCTGGGCGTCGACGAGGCCGGGTTGTTCGTGGCCGTTGCGGCCGTAGCGGACGAATTTCATGGCAGGCTCCTTAGCGTCGTTGATATTGTGTGTTCCCGAACAGGTGTTCGAGCGCGGTGGCATCCATTTCGGGTGGGCGCGCATCGGTCAGCACCTTCACTCCACGCTGCACTCCGGGACGTGCGGAAATGGCGTCAAACCAGCGTTTGGCGTGTGGGAACTCGGCCCAGTCGATACCCTGATTGGCTGCGCTGCGGCACCAGGCAAAGGTGGCGATGTCGGCGATCGAGTAATCGTCGCCCGCCAGATGGCGCTGCGAGGCCAGCCGCCGGTCGAGCACGCCGTAGAGACGGTGAGCTTCCTTGGTGTAGCGGTCAATGGCGTAGGCGATCTTCTCAGGCGCGTACTGCCGGAAGTGGTGTGCCTGCCCCAGCATGGGGCCGATGCTGCCCATCTGCCACATGAGCCACTCGATGGTGGCGATGCGCTCGCGTGGTTTCGTCGACAGGAATCGCCCGGTCTTCTCAGCCAGATACAGCAGGATGGCGCCCGATTCGAACACGCTGATGGGCGAGCCATCCGGTCCGTCAGAGTCGACGATGGCGGGAATCTTGTTGTTCGGACTGATGGCGAGGAACTCGGCGGTGAACTGCTCGCCACGGCCAATGTTGATGCCATGCACCCGGTAGGGCAGCCCGAGTTCTTCAAGCAGGATGTGAATCTTGTGGCCGTTTGGTGTGGCCCAGGAGTAGAGGTCAATCATGGTGGAGGCGCCGTCCGTGCGGCGTGGCGAACGGGGCTGTGCTTGCGAATCACCAGCACATTGTGCGACGTTCGCCAGTTTGCTGCAGGACGGATCAGCGCAGCAATTCGCCCTGGGCGATCTGGGCGTATAGCGTCTCGACGGGCGGCGCCAGTTGCTGCATCAGCCGCAGTTGCGCGGACAACCCGGCCAGCGGCAGGTCATCGCCCAGCGCATCTGCTTCGTGCGCCACGGTGCTCCAGTGCACCGTCTCGACCGCCAGCGGTAGCGCCAGGCTCTGCAGCATGGCGAGTTCCTGCTGAGGCAGGTCGCCATCGTTCTGGTCGAGTTGCCAGGCGCTGCGCCGCGCGAGCATGCGGGTGGTGTCCAGACCTGCGCGGGCGCGGGCAATGCGCTGCTGCCAGACGGGGTGATGCACCGCCAGTTGCTCACCCATGCGCCGGGTCTGCAGCCGTTCGACCATCAGGACCAGCGCGCGCTCGGCTGCGCCCAGGCACCAAAGGGCATCATGCACGCCGACGATGCGCTGCCGCGCCTGCAGCATCTCCAGCCCCTGTCCGGCCTGGCCGACGAGATGCTGCACCGCCACGCGGGCGTTGTCGAAGGTGACTTCCGCGAATGCGGATTGCGAAGTGCCCCAACCGTGCAATTGCCGCCCGATCCGCACTCCATCCGTCTTGAGGGGGACGAGCAGCATGCTGAACTGGCGATGCAGCGGGGCGGCCGCATCGGTTCGGCATAGCACCAGCAGGCTGGCGGTGCGTGGGTCCATCAAACCCTGCACCCAGGTTTTTTGACCGTTGAGAATCCAGTGATCCCCGTCGCGGGCGGCATGAGCCTGCAGCGAATCGGGGCTGTGCAGGGCGGCATCGGGTTCGGCTGCGGCCCAGGCGCTGCGGGTTTCCGCGCGCAGCAGTGGGTCGAGCCACGCGTCTTTCAGCGACTCGCTGGCGTAGCTGTCAAGCAACTGCATATTGCCGGCGTCGGGTTGAGCGCTGTTGAATACATCAGACGCCCACGCGATGCGTCCCATGGCCTCGATCATGGGTGCATATTCCCAATGACTCAAGCCTTGGCTGGTGCGCGTCGAGGCGGGGAGGAACAGGTTCCAGAGTCCGGCAAGCTGGGCTTTTTGCCGCATCGGCGCCAGCAGGGCCGAGGGATCAGGTTCGCGCTGCGTCGCCGCCGTGCGCAGAGCTGCGTTGATAGTGCTCTCCTGCGGCTGCAACACCGTTTGCAGAAAACGGTGCATGCGGGTCTGCAGAGTGCTGACGCGGGGTGAGGGCGCGGTCTCCATGAGATTGTGCGGCATGCCTTGTCAGCCGCGGGGCGGAATGTGCAGCTGACGACTCAGATGCACGTGCAGCTCACTGGTTTGCCACGACGGGTTGGGCAAGGACTTGCGCTGAGCGCCCAGCGTCAACGGGATGGCCTCGATCAATTGCAGCGCGGTCTGCAGGCCGAAGCCCGGCGGGCAAAGCCGGTTGACCACGCCAAGCTGATGCAGGCGCGGCGCCCGCAGGCCCATACCGGGCAAAGCGGCCTCGTTGCACGCGGTGCGCGGTAGCAGCTGCGCCGCCAGCCATTGCGCGCCGCCTACGTCCCGGTCAGGCAGCAGCGGGTCGGTCAGGTGCAACTGCGCATCGTCGGCGGCGACTAGCAGATCGCAGGCCATCGCTAGCGCCGCGCCCGCACCGCGCGCCTGCCCTTCCAGAGCACCGACCACCAGCGGCTCGCAGTCGCGCAGCGCCAGAATGCAGTCGTGCAGCCCCTCCAGCGCATCGATGTCGTGCAGGCCGTTGCAATAGTGCTGCGGCGTCCCGGTCAGCACCACGGCGCGAATCTCGGCATCGCGCTGTGCCGTGGTGAGCGCCTCCAGAACGGCGGCGCAGAGCGCGGCGGTCAGGGCGTTATGGGTTTCGGGGTGATGCAGGCGAAGCACGAGGCAGTCGCCCTGGCGTTCGGCTCGGAGTTCGGCGCTCATGCAGGGGGCTCTTCAGGAGGTGCACCCGCCATCATATGCAACCAACAGCTCATTCCTGAACCTTGCGGGGGGCTTTCAATTTTAATTTGACTAATTGTTAACTTTTCCACACGCATTTCATTTGGAGTCCTCTCGTGGCAATTGGACCGAAAGGCGCGTGATACATTGTTTTCCAAGCATCGGATGCATCTGGATGCATCATGTTCATTTTTCGCTGCAATGTTCTCTGTTTTTCGCCAGTTCAACGTTTCTCGCCGATCGCGCAAGCCCCTCAATTTCGGGTTGGGCACGTGGGCATTTACGCTCGCGTTAACAGTGCTGTTGAGTCACCCGGCGCAGGCCTTGATGATTGGCGCGCCGCTAACCCGGGCAGAGCTTGGTCGTCCTCTGCAGATGCAAATCCCCGTACGGCTCGACGCGCCGGAGGCTCTGCCGCTGTCTTGCGTACAGGCGCAGGCCCAAGCGGGGGAGTTCGGTGGCGACGTGGGAGCCTTGTCCATCACCTCTCAGCCGACGTCCGGCGGCGTGATGCTGGCTGTGCGCAGCGCCCAGCCCTTGCGGGAGCCGATTCTGATCGTGCGCTTGCACCTGGCGTGCACTTATCAGCGCACCCATGTGTACACCTTGCTGGTCGACCCGCCGACGCCTGAACTGCCGATGATCTCGGGCAGCGCTGCCGCAGTGATCGCTGCGTCACCCTCGCAGAGTGCGGGCGACTCGTCCTCCATGTCATCCTCGCTTCAGTCCGCCACACAGCTGCACACCGAGGAGACCCGGCCGGCGGGTCGGCGAAAACGTCCCGAGGTCACGCGCGCGATCGTGCGCAGGGAGTCCGAGACGCGCCGGTTGCGCCCGCCCGTCTTGGCGCATGCAAAGCACAGCAGCCCCGCTCCAATCAAGGAGGCTCCGGCCCCGGCCCAGGCGCGCAGCCGCCTCGAACTCGATGATCTCAGTGCGTCCGATCTGATGGCCTCGCCGGAATTGCGGCTGGCCACGGCCCTGCCGTCGACGCTGCCTACCTTCAGCCCGGAACAGCGCGCCCAGCTCAACCAACTGCGGCAGCTCATCATGGATGCCACGGCCACGCCGGGTGAAGCGCAACCGACCTTGCAGCAAATCAATGCCTTGCAGACCCGGGCCAATGTGTTGCAGCGGCAGTTCGAGCAGGCCTCGCAGCAGTTGCAGCGCACGCGGTCCGAGTTGACGCAGATGCGTGCGCAACGCTACTCGGCCGGTTTGGTTTATGCCCTGCTGGCCGCGCTGGTTGCGCTGGGGCTGTTGAGTGCCTGGCTCTGGCGTCGGGGTGCGAACCACGAACAGTCTCAGAGCCCATTCGTATCTGCTTCCGAAGACCAGCGCGCCATCACGCCAGAACCAGAGACCGCGTCAGCCACACCGTTGTCCGGGTTGCAACCGACTTCGACGTCGGTGCTGGCGAGCACCATTCAGCCTGCGGTGATGCCCTTCGGTTTAGCAGCCCTGGTGGATGGTCGGCCCTTGCAGCCGGAAATCGACGCGCCGCATCTGGAGTCTCCCGCTCCAAGTCACTGGGGAGACTCCGGGATCGACTGGGATTCGCGTTTCATGCAACCCATGAGTCAGGACAAGCAGGTGCATGTGGACGAACTGATGGATGCGGGTCATCTGGCCGAGTATTTCATCGACATGGGCGACGACGATCGCGCCATGGCCCTGCTGGAAAAATCGCTGGACGACAGCGCCAGTGACAGCTTTGCACTGCCGTACCTGCTGCTGTTCGACCTGTATCGCAAGCATGGCCGCAAAAAGGAATTCGACGCGCTCTACACCCGTTTCGAGAGACGATTCAATGTTGCCGTGCCGCCTTGGGGCATGGAGGTTGATCCCCAAGGGAAGGGCCAAAATCGCGATCTCATGAATTACGACCGTGCGATGAAGCTCATCACCATGACCTGGAAGGATCCGCAGATCATCACCGTGCTCGAACGCATGCTGATGGATGATCCGCACCAGCATCGCATGGGATTCGAACTGGCGGCCTACCGCGATTTGCTGATGCTGTATACGGTTGCTCGCGACATCTTCCCGGACAACATTCCCACCGCCATACCGGTGGAGCACGTCGAACTTGGCACGCGCGCCGAGCCGACGCATCTTGATCTGGATTTCGAATTGCCGCTGGATGCTGCTCCGGCCCCCGAGGCAGACCCACCAGAGCCTGCGTCTTCGGAATTCAAGCTCGCACCGAGAGCGCACGACGACCCGAAAACATCTTGACGCTGCTGCCAGCGATGGCTGGCCGTTATTTGGGGCCGTGCCCGCCCAGCAGGGCTGCGATCTTTCGGCGTGGACGGATGCTCGGGGATACCGAGCGTGGGCCGCTACCGGAGCTTGCCGAAGATGTATCCCATACCGGCTGCGCGTTCGGATCGGCTTCGTACGGCTTGTCGAACCAGGGGTCCTGACGCGATGTGCGTCCGGCACGCGGCGCTGGAGCCGCCGCGTGTGCCTCGGGGGGCAGGCCGCGTGACGGCAGGCGCGGACTCCGGGGCTCACGCAGCTCGTCTGCGTCGCGGCGGGGGCGCACGGCGCGCTCCAGTTGCAACGTCTGTTTGTCGAACTGGCGCTTGATGAGCTTTTCGATGTCTGCCAACGAGCGCGCATCGCGCGACGTGGCCAGGGTGATGGCCAGGCCCGACGCGCCAGCGCGGCCCGTGCGGCCGATGCGATGCACATAGTCTTCCGCGCTGAACGGCACGTCGTAATTCACCACGCCGGGCAACTCGGCAATGTCGAGGCCGCGCGCAGCGACGTCGGTGGCTACCAGCGCCTGGATCTCGCCGCGCTTGAAGGCGTCGAGCGTGGTCAGTCGCTCGGCTTGCGATTTGTCGCCATGCATGGCTGCGGCCTTGATGCCGTCGCGCTCCAGGGAACGCGTCAGCCGCCCTGCGCCGACGCGGCTGTTGACGAACACGATGACCTGCGGCAGCGGGTTGTCCCGCAGCAATTGCACCAACGTGGCGCGCTTGTCGTCTTCTTCAACCTGATAGACGCGTTGCTCGACATTGGTGGCGGTGGCGTTGGGGCGAGCTACTTCGACCAGCAGCGGGTCTTGCAGATAGCTTTGAGCCAGACGCTTGATTTCGGGGGAGAACGTCGCTGAGAACAGCAGGGTCGTACGCTGTTTGGGCAGAAAGCCGAGGATGCGCTGCAGGTCGGGCAGGAAGCCGATGTCGAGCATGCGGTCAGCTTCGTCAAGCACGACGAATTGCACTTGCCCGAGGTTCACCGTCTTGGCTTCCAGGTGGTCGAGCAGGCGGCCCGGTGTGGCCACCAGCAGGTCGACTCCGGTGCGCAATTCCGCCTTCTGCGGCGCCATGTCCATGCCGCCGAACACGCAGGCGCAGCGCAGCGGCGTGTGCTTGGCGTAGGCCTTGAGATTAGTGTAGACCTGATCGGCCAGTTCCCGCGTCGGCGCCAGCATGAGGGCGCGCACCGGGTGGCGTGCGGGAGACACGCTGGTGGACGCCAGCGGCATGAGCTGCTGCAAAATGGGCAGCGAGAATGCGGCGGTCTTGCCGGTGCCCGTTTGCGCCGCGCCCATGATGTCGCGTCCGTCGAGCAGCAGCGGAATGGCTTTGGCCTGAATGGGCGTGAGTTTCTCGTAACCCATGTCGCTGACGGCGCGCAGGATGCGTGCGTCAAGCGCCAAGTCGGAAAAGCGTTCAGGCAGAGAGGTGTCTTCGGTCGGGGTTGTCGTGGTGTTCATCCGTGCGGTATGTGATGGCGGCGATTGGAAGATTGAGAAGCCGGATATCAGTAGGGACCGGCTCCGACGTTGACGGCGTCAACGGGCGGGGCAACTGTGCCCGCGCAGAGTTCCGCCAGGGGAATTGCAGGACATAACGCCTGCCGCAGCGGATTCAATAGGCCTCTATTCTAGGCGAGTGCGGCGCGATATTGTCGAATAGCGCCTGTGCAGTAAAAAATTGCACACACCATTTTGTAAATTCAGTTCTCGTCCCCATTTATTCTGACAACTCATTCCCTTGCACAGGAACGCACGATGGACTACAAGGATTACTACAAGGTCATGGGCGTGGAACGCAGCGCAACGCAGGACGACATCAAGCGTGCTTACCGCAAACTTGCCCGAAAATATCATCCGGACGTCAGCAAGGAAGCCGGGGCTGAGGGCAAATTCAAGGACTTGGGCGAAGCCTACGAGGTGCTCAAGGACCCGGAAAAGCGGGCTGCCTACGATCAGCTCGGCAGCAACTGGCGCGCCGGACAAGACTTCCAGCCGCCGCCGGGCTGGGGTGCAGGCTTCGAGCAGCGCGGCGGCATGCCGGAAAACGAAGCGGATTTCAGCGACTTTTTTGAAACCCTGTTTGCCCGCAGAGGTACTTCCCGGAGGTCGAGCGCTGGCTCACATGGTGCGCAAGGCGTGCACCTGCGTGGTCAGGATCATCACGCACAGGTGCTGATCGATCTGGAAGACGCTTACAAGGGCGCGACCCGCACCCTCACCTTGCGCATGCCCGAAGTCGATGCGCAAGGCCATGTAGTGGCGCGCGAGCGCACCCTGCAGGTGCAGATTCCTAAAGGCGTGCGCGCCGGGCAGCACATTCGCCTGGCGGGTCAGGGTGCGCCGGGGCTGGGCGAGGGCGGTGCTGGGGATCTGTATCTGGAAATCGCCTTCAACCCGCATGGGCTCTACCGCGTGGAAGGGCGCGACGTGTTCGTCGATCTGCCGTTGGCCCCTTGGGAGGCTGCGCTGGGCACGGAAGTGAATGCGCCGACGCCGGACGGACTGGTCGAATTGAAGATTCCGCCAACCACCGCCTCCGGCCGGCGTTTGCGGCTCAAGGGACGCGGTATTCCGGGCGCGACGCCCGGCGACCTTTACGTGGTCACGCAAATCGTCCTGCCGTCGGCGGACACCGAGGCGGCGCGCGCTGCCTATCGTCATCTGCAGGGCGAATTCACCGCGTTCAACCCGCGCGTCCATCTGAAGCAAGGAGCCAAAGCATGAGCAAATCGGACACAACAGCGCCGCTGCTCGGCATCGTTCTGGAAGAGCAGGTCGAACTCAGCATGGACGATCTCTGTGCGGTTTGCCGGGTGGAGAGCACGCAGATCGTGCATCTGGTGGAAGAGGGGGTGATCGATCCGGTGCCTTCGGCGGTTTCTGCCGCGCAGGTCACACAGTGGCGTTTCAGCGGAGAATCCTTGAGCCGCGCGCGCCGCGCCGTGCGCCTGCAGCGCGATCTCGAACTCAATCCGGCAGCCACAGCACTGGTGCTTGACCTGCTCGACGAGATTGCGATCTTGCGCAGTGCTTCGCGGGACTGACTCTTTTTTATATGGCGCGACAGGCGCGTTTCATCAGCCCCGGGCGCGCGCATCTGGTGCAGCTGCAAGCCGCTACAGGGGTCCAACCCCTGGCAGCTGCGCTTCAGCGGGACCGGCTTCTGGCCTGGATGGCCGAGGGCCTCGACACCACGGCGGTGCACTTGCATGCCTATGCGATCCTGCCGCAGACGGTCTGGCTCCTGCTCACGCCCGATGCTGCGCCAGATCTGTCCAGCTTTGTGCAAGGGCTGGCGCGGCGCACCAGCCGGGCGCAGGAGCGTGCGCATCGGGATGGCAGATCGACGCTGTCGGCTCCGCGCGCGCCGGTCTGGGCGGGGCGCTTTCGAAGCGCGGTCGTCCAGGCCGGCGAGTGGGAACTGGCGGCGATGGTATGGATCGACCGGGCCGCCGAACGTGCCGGAGCCGTCGCAGACGGGGCCGTCTGGCCTTGGAGCAGCCGTGCGGCCCATTGCGGTGAGGCGGTTGTCGGTACTTCTGCTCCTACGTTGACTTTCCCCTCCGTCTATTGGGACCTTGGCAATACACCGTTTGCCCGCGAGGCGGCTTATTGCGAGCGTCTTCACCAAGGACTCAGCGCAGCAACCGTGCATGCGCTGCAGAACAGTTTGCGCAGCGGTGCGGCGGTGGGGGAAAGGGTGTTCTTGCAGCAACTCGAAGCCGACAGTGGTCGTCGCGTGTTCCCGGCCAAGCGGGGTCGACCTCGCATGAATGTTGCTTGAAGGCGGAGCGCCATCGGCCTCGTAATCTGTCCCCAAAATAATCGCCGCGAAAATTGGATCCATTTTTAATGGGGACGGAATAATGATTTTTCCTTGCGTCGTCTGCTGCGATGCAGTAAATTCGCGTTCTCTTGTCGATACATCGCGGAGCCTGCCATGTCCACGCCCGAATCTTCCGCCTCAACTTCCGAAATCGCCGCCCTGTCGCGCGACGGCCTGTATTGCCCGCAAAATGAGCATGACGCCTGCGGCGTTGGTTTCGTGGCGCACATCAAAGGGGTGAAGTCGCACGACATCGTGCAAAACGGCTTGCTCATCCTGAAAAATCTCGACCATCGCGGTGCGGTGGGTGCCGACAAGCTCATGGGCGACGGCGCCGGCATCCTGATCCAGATTCCCGATGCGTTTTTCCGCGAGGAAATGGCGGCGCAGGATGTGGAACTCCCGCCCTATGGCGAATACGGAGTGGGCATGATCTTCCTGCCGCGGGAAGAGGCGTCGCGCCTGGCCTGCGAGCAGGAGATCGAACGCGCCATCCGGGCCGAAGGCCAGGAACTGCTGGGTTGGCGCGACGTGCCGGTGGATGCCGACATGCCGATGTCCCCCTTGGTGCGCACCAAGGAGCCAGTGATCCGCCAGGTTTTCATCGGACGCGGTCCCGACGTGATGGTCACCGACGCGCTGGAGCGCAAGCTGTTCGTCATCCGCAAGACAGCCAGCCACGCCATCCAGGAACTCAATCTGCGGCATGGCCAGGAATATTTCGTGCCATCGATGTCGGCGCGCACCATCGTATACAAGGGACTGCTGCTGGCCGACCAGGTGGGTGAATATTACAAAGACCTGAAAGACCCGCGCGTGGTCTCCGCGCTGGCCATGGTGCACCAGCGGTTTTCCACAAATACCTTCCCGGAATGGCCGCTGGCGCACCCCTACCGCCTTGTGGCGCACAACGGTGAGATCAACACGGTCAAGGGCAACTACAACTGGATGCGGGCCCGCGAAGGCGCGGTGTCGTCCCCGGTGCTGGGCAGCGACCTGCAAAAGTTGTGGCCGCTGATCTATCCCGGCCAGAGCGATACCGCGAGCTTCGATAACTGCCTTGAACTGTTGCTGATGGCCGGCTATCCGCTGAGCCACGCCATGATGATGATGATTCCCGAAGCGTGGGAACAGCACACCCTGATGGATCCGCGCCGCCGCGCGTTCTACGAAT
>JBAUTC010000114.1:0-3016 GCA_049582025.1 Thiomonas sp. | reverse complement strand
GCTCTACACACTGGCGGTTCTCATCGTGCTGAGCGCTGGTGCGCTGTTCGACGGCGGCGCCATGCTGCGCCTCTTGCTGCTGGGCGACAAACCGCCGGCCAGCGCAATTGCCGATGGCAGCCTGCGTCTGGGCGCCATTGCCGCCACAGTGACCTACATTCCCGTATCCCTGGCCTTCTGGCTCGCGCCGCCGCTCATTACCTGGCACGACATGCCGCCGGTCAAGGCGCTGTTTTTCAGCTTTGTGCTCGGCCTGCGCAACCTCAAGGCCTTCGCCGTCTATGCGGCGCAATGGCTGCTGTTGTTCCTCAGCCTGCCCACGCTCATCGTGCTCATCGCCAGCCTGCTCGGCGCCAGCGAAACCCTGGCCGCGACCTTCAGCATGCCGGTGGTCATCGCCATTTTCCTGGCTTACATCCTGTCCTTCTACGGCACCTACGAATCACTCGTCGGTGAACCGCAAGCCAGCGTGACACCGTAATTTCCGGGGACATTGCCACGCCCGGTGCCGGGGCGTTTCCGCCCGTTTTCCACATACTGGAAAAACGCGAAGGCGACGACCAGCGACGGATCTACACCGTCCTGGCAGTGGCGGGAAGCTGTCTTGTGAACAATCCTCCAGCACCGCAGAGTCTTCTTCGGGGGCTTGACCTGCGCGTCCAGTTTGACAGTCACCGGGCCTGGCTCGGTCAAAACGGGCGGGCTCGAACACACTACAAAATAGGAAAACATGCATGATTATTCACCAACAACTGCACGCGCAGACCAGAACAAAATAGGGAAAACCCGATACTTTCCAATAATATCTAAGTGTAATTATTTTTTCGGAATGCACTTCAAGCTTTTCCAATAGTTACAAGCCTTGCCACTGAAAAATCGTTGGCTTATTTGTCTTCATTTGCCATATTTGACTTTTTTTGTTTCATTTTTCATTGATTGATGCCTAAAGACATTGGACTCAGGACCGTTGAGTGATGCGTTACTTCACAACTTTGGCACTGTTTTACGTTTTGACAGCACCAGAGCCCTGAATCACTCACCATCGAGGTCATCCATGTTTCGAAATCTGCGCATCGGTCTCCGTTTAGGCTTGGGCTTTGGCCTCATTGTGTTGCTTCTGGTCACGCTGGCTGGCGTCGCCATCCTGAACATGAACGCCATGAAACGTGCCACCGATGAAGCCACCAAAGTGGCGTGGCCCGAGGCGCATCGCGTCAGTGAAATCAAGGCAGACGTCAACGAGATGGCAGCAGACTGCCGCGACATCCTGCTGAGTACCGATCCTCTCGAGCAGTCGCAGATTCAGAAGAAGATCCAGGCCAGTGAGCAGGCGAGCAGAGAAGACCTGACGCGCCTTGCCGCCGAAGTCCGCAGCAGCAAAAGCAAGACCCTGCTGAGCGACGCCAAGGGCAGTCTGGCGCAGTATGGGCAGGCCATGAGCGTCTGCTTCAACGCCCAACAAGCGAGCGGAAACGGGGCGCTGGGTGCGTTCAACAAACAAGTCAAGCCGGCCGAGAAAGCCGTCAAGGCAGATCTTGGTGCGCTCGACAAGGACTTCATCGGCCACTTCGGCCAAGCCACCCAGGACGCCGACAGCTCTTACTCCACCGCCCTTGACGCCGCAGGCGCGGCGACCGTTCTGGCGCTTTTGCTCGCCGTGATCTTTGGCACCTGGATCACGCGCTCGATCACGCGTCCTTTGAGTCAGGCAGTCGACGTTGCGCAGCGTGTGGCCGAAGGCGATCTGACCGTTCGCGTCGACGCCACATCCCGGGACGAAACAGGGCAATTGCTTGCCGCCCTCGGGAACATGGTGCAGCGTCTGACCGCGACACTGAGCTCCGTACGGTCCGCCGCAGACAACCTCTCCTCGGCGTCGACGCAGATCTCGGCGACGTCTCAGAGCCTGTCGCAGGCGACCACGGAGCAGGCCGCATCGGTGGAAGAAACTTCGGCGACGCTGGAGCAGGCCACCGCCTCCATCAAGCAAAACGCGGACAACGCCCGGCTGACCGACAGCATGGCGCAGCAAGCATCCCGCCAGGCCCAAGAAGGAGGACAGGCGGTCGGAAAAACAGTGGAGGCCATGCAATCGATCGCCGAACGGATCTCCATCATCGACGACATCGCCTACCAGACCAATATGCTGGCCCTCAATGCCGCCATTGAAGCGGCGCGCGCCGGCGAGCACGGCAAGGGCTTCGCCGTTGTCGCGGCCGAGGTGCGCAAACTGGCCGAGCGCAGTCAGGTGGCGGCCAAGGAGATTGGCGATCTGGCGACAAACTCGGTCAAGCAAGCGGACCGGGCCGGCACCTTGCTGAACGAGATGGTCCCCGCCATCACCAAGACCTCCGATCTGGTTCAGGAGATCAACGCTGCTTCCGAGGAACAGTCCAGCGGGATGCAACAGATCAATCAGGCCGTGGGACAACTCAACGCGGTGACACAGCAGAATGCGTCAGCCTCCGAAGAACTTGCGGCGACAGCCGAGGAGATGAACGCCCAGGCGCAGCAACTCCAGGACAACGTCAGTCAGTTCAAACTGCCTGGCGAGGCCTTGCAGTCACAACCCGTTCGAGACAGAGCTGCCCCCGCACGGCCGAAAGCAGGCGCAAAAGCCCACATCCCGCAACTGGTGACCGCCAGCGCAGCGGAATTCGTCAAGTTCTGACCCTGCACGCGGAGATAGCCCCATGAAAAATGCGCTCGTTGAAGCGATTCAGGAAACTGGCCATAAATCGCTCTTGCCTGTTCCCGTCACACAGCCTCCGCAAGGGACGGTCTCGGGTGGTCAGTTTCTGACCTTCAGTTTGCACGACGAGGTGTATGGACTCGATATCTTGCGCGTGCGCGAAATCATCAGTTACACCCGTCCCACCGCCATTCCGATGATGCCCGACTTTGTACGGGGAGTCATCAATTTGCGCGGCCATGTCGTGCCCATTCTCGATCTGGCGCTGCGTTTTGGCTGGCCCGCCACCGACATTCGGGTTCGGACGTGCATCGTGGTCATCGA
>JBAUTC010000113.1:0-1501 GCA_049582025.1 Thiomonas sp. | reverse complement strand
CACGACAGCAGAGCTGGCAGGTCAACGCGACAAGCACAGTCCGCCCTGTTGGGCGGTGCCGGTGCCACAAAGCTAACGCGCTATTTCGTGTTCTTGGTCACTTTGACCTTGCCCCTGGAATCCGTATCCCATAGCCGACTCATGCACTGGCGTGCCGGGGTTGGTTGGCGAACCAGTTTTCTTCGAACCGCATCGGGCTGACATAGGCCAGCGTCGAGTGCAGTCGGGTGCGGTTGTACCAGAGGATCCAGGCGACGGTTTCGTCCATGGCCTGGCGTCGGGTCTTGAAGCACTGCCCATGTAACCGCTCCACCTTTAGCGAGCCGAACAGCGTCTCGCTGCAGGCGTTGTCCCAACAGTTGCCGCGACGACTCATCGACGCGGTGATGCCGTACTCGGTCAGTACGTCGCGGAAGTCCTTGGCCGCGTACTGGCTGCCGCGGTCGCTGTGGAAGATCAGCCCGGCCTGTTTGCTCGGATGACGTTTGAACCACGCCATGCGCAATGCGTCGATGACGATGTCGCGCGTCATGTCCTGGCGCAGGCTCCAGCCGATCACCTGGCGACTGAACAGGTCGATGACCACGGCCAGGAACAGCCACCCTTCGTCGGTGGCGATGTACGTGATGTCGCCCGCCCAGACCTTGTCGGGCTCGGCCACCGCGAACTTGCGCTCAAGCAGGTTGGGTGCGATCGGCAGATCGTGATTGCTGTCGGTGGTGACCTTGAAGCGCCTCTTGCCACGGGCCCGGATGCCGTGCCGTTGCATCAGCTTTTGCACCCGATCCTTGCCCACGCGGATGCCACGCGCCAGCATTTCCTTCCAGGTGCGTGGCCAGCCGTAGCCGCCGCGCGTCTCGGCGTGGATTGCCTTGATGTGCACAAGCAACACGTCGTCGCTCAGGTGGCGGCCCTGCGCACCACTGGCGCGGCGAACGAAGTGCGCGTGGTAGCCGGCCACGCTGACCTTGAGCACCCGGCACTGCACCGAGATCGGCCACAGCCGCCGGTGGCGCTCAATGAAGGCGTACTTCACTTCGCTGCCTTTGCGAAGTACGCCGTCGCTTTTCCCAGAATGTCGCGCTCCATCTTCACGCGCGCCAGCTCGGCCCGCAGCCGACTGATCTCCATCTGCTCAGCGCTCACAACCTTGCTGTCAGCACCTTTGAGTTTGCCTTGCCGATGCGCTTTGACCCAGTTGAACAGCGTCTGATCCACCACGCCTAGCGTGCGTGCCGCCGCCGCAATACTCTGGCCGCCCTCGACCAGGCGCACTGCCTCCTGCTTGAACTCCAGCGTGTAGCGCGCCCGCGTTCTCGTCTTCGTCATTTCCGTTCTCCTTGCTTGGATTGAATCACTCAGCAAGGGATACGTTTTCCGCGGGCAAGGTCAGGTGCGACTGTGCATTCGTTTGCTGATCGCTCGCTGACGGCAATCGCGCTCAAGTTCAAAGGAACACTCCCGCGTCTCACTTCGTCTTTTTCGCATGTCACTCACTCTC
>JBAUTC010000112.1:0-2292 GCA_049582025.1 Thiomonas sp. | reverse complement strand
GGCTTGCTGGTGGTGTACGGCAGCTTGCACGCGTTTCGGGTCAGTGCCTGGTTCATCATCGTCGGCCATGTGATCTTCACCCTGCCGTTCATGGTGCGCGCGGTCTCCGCGGTCTGTTCGAGCATTGACCTGCGTACCCTGGAGGAAGGCGCCGCCAGTCTCGGCGCGGGGTTTGTCGAGCGCTTTCGTACCGTGGTGCTGCCAAATATCCGGCCCGGCATCCTGGCCGGTGCGCTCACCGTGGTCACGCTGTCGATTGGCGAGTTCAACCTGACATGGATGCTGAGCACGCCAATGACAAAGACCCTTCCCGTAGGCCTCGCCGACGCCTACGCCTCGCTGCGACTGGAAGTCGGCAGCGCCTACACCCTGATCTTTTTCCTCATGATCATTCCCCTTCTGATACTCATGCAGCGTCTGGGCGTGAACGACCCCGACAAGCGAGCCTCCCGATGAAGCAGGCTTCCGTTGCGATCACACTGCGCCACTGCGCCAAGACCTTCGACAGCGGCCAGCTAGCGCTGCGTCCGGTCGACCTGTCCATCGCCGCCGGCGAAACCATGGTGCTGCTCGGCCCCTCGGGCTGCGGCAAGACCACCATGCTGCGCCTCATCGCCGGCCTGGAACGCCCCGACCCCGGCGGCACCGTGCTGTTCGATAACGAGGATGTCACCCAGCAGCCCATCGAGTCGCGCCAGGTGGGCATGGTGTTCCAGAGCTATGCCCTGTTCCCGAACATGACGGTGCGCGGCAACATCGGCTACGGGCTGCGTATCCGGCGCCTTCCCGCCGCCGAGATCACGCAGCGCGTGGATGAACTGCTGGACCTCATGCGCCTGCGCGAATTCGCCGACCGCGCGGTGGACCGGCTCTCAGGCGGGCAGCGGCAAAGAGTGGCCCTGGCCCGCGCGCTGGCGCCCCGCCCGCGCGTGCTGCTGCTGGATGAACCCCTCACCGCACTCGATGCCCAACTGCGCGAAACCCTGCGCGCGGAGATGAACACTCTGCTACGCCAGCTCGGTGTCACCACCATCTACGTCACCCACGACCAGGCCGAGGCCATGTCCCTGGGCGACCGCATCGTGGTGATGAGCGCCGGTCGCATCGAGCAGATCGGTACGCCGCGCGAGATCTACTACAACCCGGCTAGCTTGGCGGTGGCGCGGTTCATCGGCACCCTCAACCAGCTCGCAGGTGAGATGCGCGATGGACACTTCCACTGTACCGGCTGCGCCGCCCCAATTGTCCTGCCCCGGCACGTGCCGCACGGCCGCGCGATATGGTTCCGGCCCGAGGATGCGCGCATCGTGCCGCACGCCGAGGCAACCCTGGTCGGACGGGTGCTTCAGGCAGTGTTTCTCGGCGACCACACGCGCATCACCGTGGGCGAGATCGGCGATGCGCCGGTGCTGGTTGCCATACCCGGCCGCGTGGAGGTCGCGCCGTCCGGACACATTGGACTGGCCATCGCACCAGACGCCTGGCTGAATCTGCACGAGGAAGCCGCATGATTCTTTGCCAGATTTCAGACCCGCACATCAAGCGCAAGGGGGCGCTGGCCTATGGTCGCGTGGACACAGCGGCCTATCTCACGCGTTGCATCGACCGAATCCGCGCCCTGCGTCCCCTGCCTGATGTCGTGGTCATCACCGGCGATCTGGTCGACCGCGGCGACGACGAGGAATACGCGCATCTGCGCGAGCTGCTCACCGCCCTGCCCATCTCCCACTATCTGATGGTGGGAAATCACGACAACCGGCAGGCGCTGCGAGAGGTGTTCCACGACCACGCCTACCTCGGCTCCGGCACCGACTTCGTGCAGTACACCGCCGATCTCGGGCCCTGCCGCCTGATCGCACTAGACACCCAGGACCCGCCGCACAGCGGGGGAAGCCTGTGCGAGGCACGCCTGGAGTGGTTGGAGGAACAAATGCGGTTCGCGGGCGAACAGCCGGTGATCCTGGCCATGCATCATCCACCCTTCGCGACCGGCATCGCCCATATGGACGCCATTGGAATACCCGCAACTGAGCGTGCTCGCCTGGCCGCAATCGTCGCGCGGCACCCGAATATCGAGCGCATCGTCTGTGGCCATTTGCACAGGCCGATCCAGCACCGTTTTGCCGGCACCCTGGCTTCCACTTGCCCCAGTCCCGCGCATCAGGTCGCATTCGACATCCGACCGGACGCGCCGTCCGCCTACCGCCTCGAGCCGCCCGCTTTCCAGATCCATGCCTGGCTGCCCGGCGAGGGCCTGGTGTCTCATCTCGTGACGGTGGACGAATCCCCCGG
>JBAUTC010000111.1:0-15164 GCA_049582025.1 Thiomonas sp. | reverse complement strand
CACCGGCGCCTGGCGCGAGGCGGCGGGCGGGCTGCTGATGTCCACCTCGCACCACTACAAGGCGGACGCAACGGCGCTGGAGCGCCCCGACCTGCTCGCGGGCCGCGAACCGCGCACCATCAACATGTCCACCATCGGGGACGACCTGCTGCGTGACTCCTCGCCCGCATTCGGCCCCAAGGTGGAGGCTGTAATCGTCTACAACAGCAACCCGGTCGCCGTCGCGCCGGAAGGCGACAAGGTGCGTCGCGGCTTTGCCAGGGACGACCTGTTCACCGTTGTACTCGAGCACTTCCAGACCGACACAGCCGACTATGCCGATTACCTGCTCCCGGCAACCACCCAGCTGGAACATGTGGACGTGCACAAGTCCTACGGTCATCGCTACTGGCTGGCCAACAACGCGGCAGTGGCGCCGCTGGGCGAAGCCAAATCCAACACCCGGATCTTCCGCGAGCTGGCCGCCCATATGGGATTCGACGATCCGTGTTTTCGCGACAGCGACGACGATCTGGCCAGCCAGGCGATCGCCCCTGATGCGCGCAACGGCGGCATCACCTGGGACACCCTGCACGATTGCGGTTGGGCCAAGGTACCGGGCGCTGCTGCCTTGTTCGCCGAAGGCGGTTTCACCACGCCGTCGGGCAAGTGCGAGTTCTGGTCGCAGCGCGAAGCGGACGCCGGACGCGACCCGCTGCCCTCGGTGCTGCTGCCCTACGAATGCACCGAGAGCACCCCCGAGCTGGCCGCGCGCTTTCCGTTGGCCATGATCTCGCCGCCGGCGCGCAATTTCCTCAACTCCACCTTCGTCAATGTGGACAGCCTACGAGCCAGCGAGGGCGAGCCGCTGCTGCTCATCCACCCGGACGACGCCGCCACCCGCGGCATCGCCGAAGGCCAGATGGTGCGCACCTTCAACGATCGCGGCGCCACGCAGAGCCGCGCCCGGATCAGCACCCGCACCCGCCCCGGCATGGTGGTCGGCATGGGCATCTGGTGGCGCAAGCTCTCGCCGGACGGCAACAACGTCAACGCCGTGACCCACCAGCGCCTCACCGATCTCGGCGGCGGCGCCTGCTTCTACGACTGCCTGGTGGAAGTTCGACCCACAGATACCAGCACACCGCAAGATGGACGCTGAAAATTCGTATCAGGTCTTCGACTGGCTCTGGACGTCGGGTCAACTCAGTGCGCAGGACATCCAAGCCTTGCCGTCGCTCAGCATGGACGTGGTCATCAACCTTGCCCTGCCCACGTCCTCGAACGCCTTGGCCGGCGAAGCCGATCTGGTAACGGCGCAAGGCATGAGCTACGTCCAGATCCCTGTGCAGTGGGAACAGCCCAAGCCAGAGCAGTTCACGCAGTTTGTTGGCGTCATAAACGCCTTCTCCCAGCGCAACATCTGGGTGCATTGCGCGAAGAACATGCGCGCGTCCGCCTTCATCTATCTCTATCGCAAGCTGATTCTCGAAGAGGACGAGCAACAGGCCTCGTTTCCGATGCAGCGCATCTGGACCCCGAACCAAACCTGGCGCGCGTGGATCGACACCGTCTGCATGGAGCAAGCACGCCTGACGACGGCCCGTCCCACCCGAAGCTGACGGTCAAACCCCCGCGCGCTGCATCGATGCCAGAAAGGCCTTGGCGTCCTCGAAGCCGACTACGCGGCCAACCTCTTTGCCATCCTTGAAGAAGATGATGCCGGGCGGGCCGAACAGCTGGAAGCGCTTGAGCAATTCCTTGTCATCGGCGGTGTTGTTGGTCACGTCCGCCTGGATCAGGGTCATGCCCGCCATCTGCTGCGCCACGGCGGCGTCGGGGAAGGTGAAGTGCTCCATTTCCTTGCATGAGACACACCAGTCGGCGTAGAAGTCCAGCATCACGGGCTTGCTGCTGCTGGCCACGATCCTGTCCAGATCAGCAACCGTCTGGATGCGCTGGAACTGCGCCGCGGAAGCAACCGTCATGCCGCTTGTACCGCCGCCCAGGCCAGCCAGCGGCTGCAGCAAGTTCCGGCTGCCCGATGCCAGCCCGACCAGCAAGGTGGCGCCGGCGATTGCCAGCACCACACCGATGCCCTTGGACAGGCGCTTCCAACCCGAGGCGTCGTCCGGCAGACGGTCGAACACGCGCAGATAGGTGGCCGACACGATCAGCAGCGCGGCCCAGGCCAGCATCAGCAGCCAGCCCGGCAGCACAGGGGCAATCATGTACAGCGCGGTGGCGATGAGCAGCACGCCGAAGAATGCCTTGACCCCATCCATCCACCCGCCCGCCTTGGGAAGCAGCGTGCCCGCGCCCAGGCCGACAAGCAACAGGGGCACGCTCATGCCCACGGCCAGAGAGAACAAGGCCACGCCGCCAATCACGGCGTTGCCGGTCTGGCTGATGTAGAGCAACGCCCCGGCCAGAGGCGCGGCCACGCAAGGACCGACGATAAGTGCGGAAATACCGCCCATGAGGAACACACCGGCGAAGTGCCCACCCTGCATCCTGTCTGAGGTAGAGGACAGCTTGCTTTGCAGGGCGCTTGGGACCTGCAGTTCATAAAAGCCGAACATGGAAAGCGACAACGCCACTAGAAGTAGCGCGAACACCGACAGAACCCAGGGGTTCTGCAGTGACGCGGCCAAGCCTTGACCCAGCAAGCCCGCTGCTACGCCAAATGCGGTGTAAACGATGGCCATGCCCAGCGAATACGCCACGGCCAGCGCAAAGCCGCGGCCGCGCGAGACCTTGTCTCCCTGGCCCACGATGATGCTCGACAGGATGGGAATCATCGGCAGCACACAGGGCGTGAACGCCAGCAGCAGGCCGAACACCAGGAACATGGGAAGAATGCTTAGCAGATTGCCAGATGCCAGTGCAGCGCCGATGCGCGACGAGTCGCCGCCCTGCGGAACCGTGGAAGCCGCGGATGCCGACACCGCCTCTGCCGAAGCCGAAGCCGGGGCTGTGGCAGAGGGGGCTGCGGCTGCAGGCGATGAAGCCGCAGCGCGCGCACCGCTTGCCGCCGCCATCAGCCCGGTGACCAGTCCGCTTGCATTGCTGCTCGCCGCGGACGCCTGCGCACCGCCCTCTTCATCCGGCTCGGCAATGCTGACCGTACCATTGCCGCCAAAGCCGTTCAGGCTCACGGTGGCGAGCTTTTCGATCGGCGGGTAGCACAAACCCGCGTCCGCACAGCCCTGGTAGGTCACCAGCATCTTGAACATGGCAGGCGCCTTGAGTACGGGCAGCGGAATGGACACTAGATCGCGGTAATGCGCGACGTCGTGACCGAGGTTCTTGTCGAACAGGACATGCGCGGGCGGAAAACCCGGCTTGCCCAGTTCCACCCCCGGAGTCTGCGATTCAAAATGGAACCGCTCCTGATACATGTAATAGCCCTTGGCCGCCTTGAACTGCAGCAGCACGGTCTTGGCATCCTGCGCCTTGGCGGTGAACTGGAAGGCCTCGTCCGGTGGCAGGAAGTCGCCCTGCTGCGCTTGCGCCACGGGCAGCAGCACCCCGGCCCAGAGCAATGAAATGCCCAGCAGAAAACGGCTGAGCCGCCCCCAAATGTGGGGGCTACGCGATGTGAATCCGGCGCGATGGCGCATGAAAAGTCTCCCTCGTCTTGTTGTTTGGTCGTTTGACGCACTTCAACCTGACACCGCCGACCGGGCGATGCGCGGCAAGCCAACGCAATATAAGTCTGAATTCATATTTGAATACGTCAGGAATTGCCCTGCATTTCGCTCAAGCACCGTCGCTCAGGCCCGGAATCGACGCTGGGTGAGCGTGCGCGCCAGCCACCAGGCCAACAACAAGTCAAAAACCAGCACCGCCAGATGCTGCCCTCCATTAGAGTCGAATTGGCCGAAAAACAACGGGCGTATCAACTCCACTGCAACGTTCAGTGGCAGCACCTGCGCCAGCCACCGAAGTGGCCCAGGCAGCGCGGTCAAGGGGAAATACACCCCCGACAAGAACGTCATCGGTGTCAGCACCAAGGTGAAGTAATAGGTGAAGAAGTCATAGCTGCGCGCCTTCGCATTGACGATGAGGGCGATGGCAGAGAACACCAGCCCGGTCAGCAAAAGCAGCGGCAAGGCGAGCAGCAGCGTCCATTCCCGGCTGATCCCCAAAGCCACGATCACGCCAAGAATGGCGACGCCGCTGAGCATGGATTTGCTCGCGGCCCAGGTGAGTTCGCCCAGCAACACGTCGTCAAGGGAGGTGGGCGTGACGCGAATCGCATCCCAGGTCTTTTGCACGTGCATGCGCGAAAACGCGGAATACAGCGCCTCGAAACTGGCCGCCATCATCACGCTCATGCAGACTGCTCCCGAGGCAAGGAACTGGATGTAGGGCACGCCATGCACCTGCCCGACGAGTGCACCGACGCCGAAGCCAAATGCCACCAGCGTGATGAGGGGCTCGGCGATATTGCCCACCAGACTGGGAATGGCCAGCTTTTTCCACACCAGGAAATTGCGCTGCCAGACGGCGATGAAACGCAGCCGTGGCCGCTCTGCAAGGTCAGAGGTTTGCATGGGTCGGAAAGGCGTCAATGTACGGGTGCGTCAGTCGCGCAGCTGCCGCCCGGTGAGTTTGAGAAACACATCTTCCAGATTGGCGCGACGATGGATGATCCGCAATCCCGGCAGCGCCTCCAGCGCGTGCAACGCCGGCGGGGCGTGATCGGTGTAGGCGAACAGCCCATCGCCGCTACGTTCCAGGCGCTGCACCAAGGGGCGTAGGAGCTGTTCGGCAGTGTCCATGCCCTCGCCGTCCATCTCGATGACCTCGGCTTCGACCTGTTGCGCAATCAGCGCGCCTGGCGAATCTTCGGCAATCCGTTGCCCATGGTCGAGCACCAGAATGCGGTGGCACAGGCGCTCGGCTTCGTCCATGAAATGCGTCGTGAGCAGCAGAGACTTGCCCTGCGCAATCAGCACCTTGAGGCGCTCCCAGATGAGGTGCCGCGCCTGCGGATCGAGGCCAGTGGTCGGTTCATCGAGGAAAATAAGATCAGGATCGTTGACCAACGCGCGCGCCAGACTCAATCGCCGCCGCATGCCTCCGGATAACTCGCTGATGCGCGCCTTGGCCTTGGACTCGAGCGCTGCGAACGCCAGCAATTGCGGCAACCGCAGACGAATTTCGGCGTCGCGCATGCCGAAATAGCGTCCGAACACCAGCAGGTTTTCTTCCACCGTGAAATCCGGGTCCAGGCTGTCGAACTGCGTCACGACGCCGACGCGCAGCCGCGCGTGCCGCGCATGGTCCGGAACGGTGTGCCCCATCATCCGAATCTGTCCCCGATCAGGGGTTGCCAAACCAAGACATAGCTGGATCGTGGTGGTCTTGCCCGCTCCATTGGGACCAATGATCCCGTAACACTCGCCGGGCCGCAGCTGCAAGCTCAGGCCGTTGACAACCTGCAAATCACCGTAGTGCTTGTGGACATCCACGAGTTCGAGCAGGGCTGGGGGCATGATGTCGGGGCTGGACCTTGCGTGCGTTTGAGGCATGGAATGATGCGAAGGGGTGCGTGTGAACCCTGCTCTCCCCAAATGAAAAACGCCAGCGCATGCTGGCGTTTCAAGGGAGGGTGAAATATTCCCGCTTATTCCGACTTGTCTTCCACCGGAGTGGCATCCACATCGGGACGATCCACCAGTTCGATGAGCGCCATCGGGGCGTTATCTCCGACGCGGAAGCCGAACTTCAGCGTGCGGGTGTAACCACCGGGACGGGTCTCATAACGGGGCCCGAGCACGTTGAACAGCTTGGCAACCGAGTCTCGGTTACGCAGACGGTCAAACGCCAAACGGCGGTTGGCCAGCGAGGGCTTCTTGCCCAGGGTGATCAGAGGCTCCACCACGGCGCGCAGCTCTTTGGCCTTGGGCAATGTGGTCTTGATGGCCTCGTGCTCGATCAGCGAATTGGCCATATTGCGAAACATGGCCTTGCGATGGCTGGAGGTGCGATTGAGTTTGCGAAGTCCGTTTCCGTGACGCATGGTGCTTTCCTTTCTTTATGAATCAGGCCAGCCGGATCAGGTACTGGCCTTGCACTGCCGGGCACTCTACCCGGCAAACTAAAACTCTTGGTTCAGCAAATCAACGCTTGTCCAGTCCGCTGGGCGGCCAGTTGTCGAGCTTCATCCCCAAAGTGAGGCCGCGTGCGGCGAGCACTTCCTTGATTTCGTTTAGGGACTTCCGGCCCAGATTCGGCGTCTTGAGCAGTTCGGTTTCGCTGCGTTGAATCAGGTCACCGATGTAGTAGATGTTCTCGGCCTTGAGACAGTTGGCAGAACGCACGGTCAGTTCCAGCTCATCCACCGGACGCAGCAGGATCGGATCGTAGGTCTGGGCGCCAGCGGCGGCCTCTGCGGCCTCCATGGTCTCAGCGCCTTCCAGGCTGGCGAACACCGAGAGTTGCTCGACCAGAATACGGGCGGACGAACGAATGGCTTCTTCCGCGCTGATCACACCGTTGGTCTCGATCTCCATGACCAGCTTGTCGAGGTCGGTACGCTGCTCCACACGCGCACTCTCCACGGCATAACTCACACGGCGCACCGGCGAGAACGACGCGTCCAGAACGATGTGGCCAATGCTCTTGCCACCTTCATCGCCATAACTGCGCAGCGTGCCCGGCACATAGCCGCGGCCCTTTTCGACCTTGATCTGCATGTCGAGCTTGCCGCCCTGCGACAGATGCGCGATCACATGGTCCGGGTTGATGATTTCGACATCGTGCGGGGTCTGGATATCGGCAGCGGTCACCACGCCCTCGCCTTCCTTGCGCAGCGACAAGGTGACCTCATCACGGTTGTGGAGCTTGAGCACCACGCCCTTGAGGTTGAGCAACACACCGATCACGTCTTCCTGCAGACCGTCCACTACGGAATACTCGTGGAGCACACCGTTGATGCTGACTTCGGTCGGGGCATAACCCACCAAAGAGGACAACATGACCCGACGCAGCGCATTGCCGAGCGTGTGGCCATAGCCGCGCTCGAAGGGCTCGAGAACGACCTTGGAACGGTTGTGACCCAGCGACTCGACCTGGATCGACTTGGGGCGAAGAAGTGCTGTTTGCATGAGGCTTCCTGTTCAATACCCTCCGCTCGTTACGCGGATAAGGCTGAGGTGAGCTGCCGCAGCCGTAGACCGGCTGGGCGCGAAAACGCCCTGGTTTGGGCCAAGGCGCCGAAAATTTTGAAATCGATCAGCGCGAGTACAACTCGATGATCAGCGATTCGTTGATATCGCTGCCGAATTCGTCACGATCCGGGGCCTTCTTGAACACGCCTTCCATCTTGGCGCCGTCCACTTGCACCCAGTCCGGGAAACCGTTGGATTCCGCTAGCTTGACCGATTCCTGGATACGGGCCTGATTGCGCGACTTTTCGCGCACCGCGACCACATCACCGGCCTTCACCAAGGCCGAGGGAATGTTCAACATCCTGCCGTTGACCGTGATCGAACGGTGGCTCACCAGTTGGCGGGCTTCGGCGCGAGTACTGCCGTAACCCATGCGATAGACCACATTGTCCAGGCGCGACTCCAGCAGTCCCAACAGGTTGCCACCGGTGTTGCCGGAACGGCGCTGCGCCTCTTCGTAATAGCGGCGGAACTGGCGCTCAAGCACGCCGTACATGCGCTTGACCTTCTGCTTTTCACGTAGTTGCTTGCCGTAGTCGGAAGTGCGGGCACCCGAGGTGCGGCCATGCTGGCCAGGTTTGGTTTCGAGTTTGACTTTGGAGTCAATGCCGCGACGCGCGCTCTTGAGGAAGAGGTCTGCGCCTTCACGACGGGTCAGTTTGCCTTTGGCACCAATAAAACGAGCCACTTGGAATTCCTTTCAATACTGCCATGCCGTACTTTGCATGGGAGCCCGAGATTTCGGGCAGTGGACTTAAGGAAACACGCCCAGCGACCACCGGAGTGGTCTACTGAGCGCGCGGTGAAATCAGACGCGGCGACGCTTGGGAGGACGGCAGCCGTTATGCGGGATCGGGGTAACGTCCTCAATCAGAGTGACCTTGATGCCCAGATTGTTCAATGCACGCACCGACGATTCCCGGCCAGGACCCGGCCCCTTGATAAACACCTCAAGGTTCTTGATGCCGTATTCCAGCGCCACGCGCCCCGCCTGCTCGGCAGCCACCTGCGCAGCAAAGGGGGTGGATTTGCGCGAGCCCTTGAAACCCTGAGCGCCGGAAGACGATGCCGACAACGCATTGCCCTGGCGATCGGTGATGGTGATGATGGTGTTGTTGAACGACGCGTGCACGTGCGCAATGCCGTCAGAAACGTTCTTGCGAACTTTCTTGCGGGCACGCTGGGCGGCGCTGTTCTGAGAAGACGGTTTAGCCATTTGCTTTGATCCTTACTTATTTCTTCAGCGTGATGCTGCCCTTACGCGGCCCCTTGCGGGTCCGCGCATTGGTGCGAGTGCGCTGGCCGCGCAGCGGCAGTCCGCGGCGATGGCGGAAACCTCGATAACAGCCCAAATCCATCAATCGCTTGATGTTCACGGAGATCTCGCGGCGCAGATCGCCTTCGATGGTGAGCTTGCCGATGGCATCGCGCACCTTCTCCAGTTCAGCGTCGGACAAGTCCTTGATCCGCTTGTTGTAGGGAACGCCCGAAGCATCACAAATGGCGCGCGCGGTCGTGCGGCCAACCCCGTAAATGGCCGTCAGGCCGATTTCGGAGTGTTGATGTGGCGGAATGTTAATACCAGCAATACGTGCCATCGAATACCTCGAACTTCAAAAAATTATCTGGGCTCAACCCTGACGCTGCTTGTGACGCGGGTCTGTGCAAATCACTCGCACCACGCCTTTGCGGCGGATGATTTTGCAATTACGGCACATTTTTTTGACAGATGCGCTCACTCTCATGATGATCCTCTCTTGCTCTTACTTGGCGCGGAACACGATCCGCGCACGTGATAAATCGTAGGGCGTCAACTCAACAGTCACCTTATCCCCAGGAAGGATGCGGATGTAATGCATCCGCATTTTCCCCGAGATATGCCCCAAAACCGAGTGGCCGTTTTCCAGCTTGACCCGGAAAGTAGCGTTGGGAAGATTCTCAAGAATCTCACCCTGCATTTGAATGACGTCGTCCTTGGCCATAAAACTCCGTTAACGCGCCCCGCCCAAGCCAGATTTGAAATTGGCCTTCTTCAGCAGAGCATCGTATTGATGCGACATGGCATAAGCTTGCACTTGCGCCATGAAATCCATAGTCACCACGACAATGATCAGCAGTGACGTCCCGCCAAAACTGAAGGGCACATTGTATTTCAAAACCAGGAACTCTGGCAGGAGACAGACCAAGGTGATATAGATTGCACCAACCAGAGTCAGCCGCATCAGGACCTTGTCAATAAACTTGGCAGTCTGCTCGCCTGGGCGAATGCCGGGGATAAACGCACCGCCCTTCTTCAGCTGATCTGCAGTCTCTCGGCTATTGAACACCAGAGCAGTGTAGAAAAATGCGAAGAAGATGATTGCAGCCGCGTAGAGCAGGATGTAGAGCGGTTGCCCCGGCGACAAGGCGCCCGAAATGCTTTTCAGCCAGCCCATGCCTTTTGCAGCGCCAAACCAACTCACTGCAGTGGCGGGCAGCAAGATGATGGATGATGCGAAAATCGGAGGAATTACGCCCGACATGTTCAACTTGAGCGGCAGATGGGAACTC
The DNA here is from genome assembly GCA_049582025.1 of Thiomonas sp. Lineage (GTDB taxonomy): Bacteria > Pseudomonadota > Gammaproteobacteria > Burkholderiales > Burkholderiaceae_C > Thiomonas. Next base: position 5,454 of record JBAUTC010000111.1, on the reverse strand, counting down.
TGCCCACCGTAAACCTTGTTGCCAACCTGGCGACGCGCATAATTGACCAAGATTTTCCGCTGGCCACGCTCAACAAAAACAACAAAATACGTCACCAGCACAACGATCACCAGAACAAACAGCGCGACCAAAACACTCATCGCTCCGGTACTGACCAGTTCCATCAAACCTGCGATGGCAGTCGGCAAGCCAGCAACGATACCCGCGAAAATAATGATCGAAATTCCGTTGCCGAGCCCCCGCTCCGTGATCTGTTCGCCCAACCACATCAGGAACATGGTGCCTGAAGTCAAAGTCAGCACCGCTGACAATTGAAAACCGATCCCCGGCTGGATCACCAATCCAGGTGAAGCCTGCAAGGCAACGGCAATTCCAAAAGACTGGAACAGTGCCAGAAGCAGCGTGAAATACCGCGTGTACTGCGTCGTCTTACGCCGACCTGCTTCGCCTTCCTTTTTCAGGGCTTCAAGCGTCGGTACGACGTACGTCAACAACTGCATGATGATCGACGCCGAAATGTACGGCATGATCCCCAACGCAAAGATGGTGAAACGCGCGAGCGCGCCGCCCGAAAACATATTGAACAATCCCAGAATGCCACTGGAGTTGTTTTGGAACAGTTTCTGCAAATGCGTCGGGTCAATACCCGGCACCGGGATATGCGCGCCGATGCGGTACACCAGCAGTGCGCCAAGCAGGAACATCAAGCGGCGACCGAGATCGCCGTATTTGCCTTGCTGTGCAACGCCTTGACTGGCCATGTCTATACGTCCGATTAAGCAGTTGCGACGTCGGCGATGCTGCCGCCAGCGGCTTCAATGGCGCTACGCGCACCCTTGGTTGCCAGAATGCCCTGCAGCTTGACAGCCCGAGTGATTTGACCTGACGCGATGACCTTCACAGTCCGCGACAGATCAGGCACCAAGCCGTGGGCCTTCAACGTCAGCATGTCAATTTCGTCTTCGCTCATGCGATTCAGATCGGCCAAATTGATCTGGGCGCTGTAACGAGCAATCGGCGACTTGAAACCGCGCTTGGGAAGGCGACGCTGCAAAGGCATCTGACCGCCCTCGAAGCCGACTTTATGGAAGCCGCCTGAACGCGACTTTTGGCCCTTGTGACCACGACCCGCGGTTTTTCCAAGACCCGATCCGATGCCGCGTCCGACACGACGCTTGGCGTGTTTTGCGCCGGCTGCGGGCTTGATGGTATTGAGTTGCATATCGAATCTCACAAATTCTGCTGTTATGCGAAAGCTGGACAAGCAGGCACGCCTCGAACGAGGTTCACCCGGCTGCGCTTAGGCGCAAATTTCGACCAGATAACTGACCTTGCGGATCATGCCGCGAACTGCCGCCGTGTCTTCCAGCTCGCTCACGCTGTTGAGCTTGCGCAGACCCAGACCACGAACAGTGGCCCGATGCGACTCGCGAGTACCGATCACGCTACGGACCAGTTTGATCTTGATGGTTTTCTTGTCACTCATGATGTTCAACCCAGAATTTCTTCAACGGTCTTGCCACGCTTCATGGCGATTTCTTGGGCCGAATTCATATTGCCCAGGGCATCGAGGGTTGCGCGCACCATGTTGTACGGATTGCTCGAACCGTGGCTCTTGGCAACGATGTCGGTAATCCCGAGAACCTCGAACATCGCGCGCATCGGACCGCCAGCAATGATGCCTGTACCCTGCACCGCAGGAATCATCATCACATTGGACGCGCCGTGCTGACCGGTCACCTTGTGGTGCAGCGTGCCGCCCTTGAGTGGCACCTTGACCATATTGCGACGCGCTTGCTCCATCGCCTTTTGCACTGCGACCGGCACTTCGCGCGCCTTGCCCTTGCCCATACCGATACGACCATCACCGTCACCAACGACAGTCAGCGCAGCGAAGCCGAGAATGCGCCCCCCCTTCACGACCTTGGTAACGCGGTTGACCGCGATCATCTTCTCGCGCAGACCGTCGTCACGCGCTTCGTTGGCAAACTTGTTTTGAACTTTAGCCATGATGTGCTCGTTCTCAGAACTTCAGGCCGGCTTCACGCGCAGCCTCAGCGAGCGCCTTGACGCGCCCATGAAAGCGAAAACCCGAACGGTCGAAGGCAACGGTATCGATACCCACCGCTTTGGCCTTCTCAGCGATGCGCGTGCCAACGGCTACAGCCGCCGCCAGATTGCCGCCCTGACCGTTGAGTTGTCCGCGCACGTCCGCTTCCACCGTGGAGGCCGAAGCAAGAATGCGGTCGCCCTCGGCAGAAATGATGCTGGCGTAAATGTGCTGGTTGGTGCGATGCACCGACAGACGCACAACACGCAGGCGCGCGATGCGGCGACGGGTTGCCTGAGCGCGGCGCAGGCGGGAAATGTTTTTGCTGATCATGATCCTGGCCCTTACTTCTTCTTGGTTTCCTTGATCACCACGACTTCGTCGGCGTAACGCACACCCTTGCCCTTGTAGGGCTCGGGAGGACGGAATGCGCGAACTTCAGCAGCGATCTGGCCAACGAGTTGCTTGTCCACACCTTTGATGACGACCTCGGTGGGAGTCGGCGTTTCAACCTTGATGCCTTCCGGCATGTCCTTGACGATCGGGTGAGAAAACCCCAGCGACAGATTGAGTTTTGCACCCTGCGCCTGCGCTTTGAAACCCACACCAACCAACGAGAGTTTGCGCTCGAAGCCCTTGGAGACGCCATGGACCATCCCGGCCACGAGGGCGCGCATGGTACCCGACATCGCATGCGCTTCACGCGATTCATTGGTCGGCGCAAATGTCAACTCGCCATTGTTCTGAGCAATGCGAACGCCTGCGAATTGCGCGCGCTGCAGCTGCCCCAAGCCACCTTTCACGGCGATCGTGTCTGCATTGAGGGTAACCTCAACACCTGCGGGCACCGGAACCGGATATTTTGCAATACGTGACATGTCCGTTCTCCTTAGGCGACGTAGCAGAGAACTTCACCGCCGACACCAACCTGACGCGCCTTACGGTCGGTCATCAAGCCACGCGGCGTGGAGACGATGGCAACGCCGAGGCCATTCATGACCTGGGGAATGTTTTCCTTGCCGCGATAGACGCGCAGGCCGGGACGACTGACCCGTTCCAGGCGCTCGATCACAGGCTTGCCGGCGTAGTACTTCAGCGAAATTTCCAGATCTGCCTTGGCATCGCTCTCACGACGGATATTGAATCCGTCGATATAGCCCTCTTCGTGCAGGACCTGAGCGATTGCAGCTTTGACCTTCGAAGCTGGCATCGTTACCTTCGCCTTTGCGACCATCTGCGCGTTACGAATACGCGTCAGCATGTCGGCGATGGGATCACTCATGCTCATCAATACTCTCCTAAAAACTTTTGGCGTCTGGCCGGAATGTGCGCCGGACTCGACTCGTATGAATGACCGATTACCAGCTGGATTTGGTCACGCCCGGGATTTCTCCACGGAACGCAAGCTCGCGAATCTTGCTGCGGGCCAGACCGAACCGACGGAAGGTTCCGCGCGGACGTCCGGTGATGGCACAACGATTACGCAGTCGGGTCGGGCTGGAATTGCGCGGCATCTGCTGGATTTTCAGACGCGCCTCGTAGCGCTCTTCAAACGACTTGGACGCATCATCGATGATGGCCTGCAGTTCAGCGCGCTTCGCAGCAAATTTTGCAACCAAGTCTTCGCGCTTCTTTTCGCGATTGATCAGGGACAGTTTTGCCATGATGACCTCAGTTCTTGAAGGGGAAGCGGAATGCAGCGAGCAGCGCCTTGCACTCTTCGTCTGTTTTCGCCGTGGTGGTGACACTGATGTTCAAACCGCGCAACGCATCAATCTTGTCGTACTCGATTTCCGGGAAGATGATCTGCTCTTTGACACCGATGTTGTAATTGCCGCGACCATCGAAAGCGCGCGCGGAAATCCCGCGGAAGTCACGCACACGCGGCAGCGCGATGGTCACAAAGCGATCGAGGAAGTCGAACATCCGACCACCGCGAAGCGTCACCATGCAGCCAATCGGCAGATCTTCACGAATCTTGAAACCGGCAATCGCTTTACGCGAGCGGGTCACGATGGGCTTTTGCCCAGCAATCTTCATCAGATCACCAACGGCGTGCTCCATCACCTTTTTGTCGGCCACCGCCTCAGAGACGCCCATATTGAGAGTCACCTTGGTGAGGCGCGGCACTTCCATGACCGACTTGTAACCAAACTTGGCCATCAACTCGGGCACCACTTTGTCTTTGTAAATCGTCTGCAGGCGCGACATAAATCCTCCGGTCAACCCTTGATCTGCTCGCCACTGGACTTGAAGACGCGTACTTTGCTGCCATCATCCAGGATCTTGAAGCCGACGCGATCCGCTTTGCCGGTCGCCGGGTTGTAAATTGCCACATTGCTTTGATGAATAGCCAAGTCACGGGACACAACACCACCCGCCTCGCCCTTCATCGGATTGGGGCGCACATTTTTCTTCACCGTGTGCACACCATCGACCACGATGTGGTCTGCATCAACGCGTGACGCCACCTTGCCGCGGCGACCCTTGTCGCTACCGGCAATGACAATCACCTCATCATCTTTGCGAATCTTGTTCATCACAATCCTTTACCCGTCAGCTCAAAGCACTTCAGGCGCAAGAGAAACGATCTTCATGAAGCGCTCGGTACGCAGTTCGCGCGTCACCGGCCCGAAAATGCGAGTACCGATCGGCTCGAGCTTTGCATTGAGCAGAACTGCGGCATTACCGTCGAACTTGATCAAGGAACCATCGGCACGGCGAACGCCCTTGGCAGTACGAACCACCACGGCACTGTAGACCTCGCCTTTTTTCACGCGACCACGCGGAGCAGCTTCCTTGATGCTGACCTTGATGATGTCACCTACCCCGGCATAGCGGCGCTTGGAGCCGCCCAGCACCTTAATGCACATGACGGATTTGGCGCCCGTATTGTCGGCGACACCCAGTCTGGATTGCGTCTGAATCATGTAATTTCCTTCACCCAACTTAGTCGCACTACGTGCGCCAGTCTTGGCTCCCTGGTGCGGGAATTGACCTGTGTAGTTCGCGTTCCTCGTTCGATCCGCCAGTGCTGGCCTGACAAATCTCCCGAAAGCGAAGCATCGAATTGTGCAGCGGCCAAATCCCTTTGTCAACTGCTTTTTCGGTCAAGTTGGAATCAAGCCGTCAAACGGCTCGCTTGGTGCGACCGCTCCGGCAAGTGGCGGCGCTACCTACGACAGACAAGACGACCACAGCCGCGCAATCCCAGACTGAGCCTTCACGCAGCAGCCCCACTCCAACGAAGACCATGTGTCCGAGCCAAGCGGCCAGCGCCGTCCAGGCCGCACGCGGAAAGGCGGGCATCGGGCAGGCACGCCCCCAGGCAATCGGCGTCAATGCCGCCGTTGCCGCGCCGACGACCAGGGGCATCACGCCGGTCTGTACAAACCAAAGCAAAA